>NZ_DJGL01000007.1:0-4622 GCF_002432735.1 Mesotoga sp. UBA5847
TCTTCGCCTTCTTGGCACACTCTGGTCAGATCTCTCATGGAGACCTAGAGTGCCGAACTCTAGGTCTTTCTTCGATACTGTAAGGCTTCAGCAATGTGCCTGGCCTTAACTTCACTTTCTTCGAGATCGGCTATAGTAAGTGCTACTTTAAGAACTCTATCAATGGCCCTTGCAGTTAATTTCATCTTTTCCACGGCTGCCGAAAGAAGTGATCTCGATGCTGAGTCTAGCGGCACGTATTCTTTCAGTAAGGCATGACTGAGCTGACTATTCGAGAATATGCTCATTTCTTCATATCTTTTCGACTGTCTCTTCCTTGCCGTAATAACTCTCTTTCGAACTTCGTCAGAGCTTTCTGCCGTTGAGTTTTCCATATACTTATCGAAATCGAGTCTTGGCATGTCAACGAAGATATCTATCCTATCTTCCATTGGACCCGAGATCTTCCTATTATATCTTTGAATGTCATACCAAGAACATGTGCACTCTCTTGTTTTGTCCCCGTACCATCCGCAAGGACACGGGTTTTGGGCAGCTATGAGCATGAATCTGGCAGGATAAGTGGCTGTCAGTTTTGCTCTTGCAACAGTAATTACTCCATCCTCCAGCGGTTGTCTGAGAGCCTCGATTACATCTCTTCTGAACTCCGGAAACTCGTCCATGAATAAGACACCGTTGTGGGCAAGACTAATTTCACCCGGTCTAGCATCATTTCCACCACCAACGATAGATGTTGTCGACGCGGTATGGTGAGGAGACCTGAATGGTCTCTCTTTTATCAGCCCTCTTTCACCCAGCAGTCCAGCAACGCTGTAAATCATTGTGGTCTCAACAGCTTCATCCATAGTTAGCGGAGGGAGAATAGATGGAATTCTACGGGCAAGCATTGTTTTTCCACATCCCGGGGACCCTCGAAGGGAAATGTTGTGCCCTCCTGCCGCGGCGACTTCAGAAGCCCTCTTAGCAAACTCCTGTCCCTTTATCTCAGACATGTCCGGCCCATTCATACTTCCCAATTCGGGCTGCGAATAGACGACGGGTTTTTTCTCCACGTGTCCGTTCAAAAAGCCAACCAAATCGTTCAAACTATCCGCCGTGAAAATCGTAAGGTTGTTCACTATTGTAGCTTCCTGCCTGTTTGGAGCAGGAAGCACAACTCTTAGACCATTTGCCCTGCTGGAAAGCGAAAGCAGAATTGGCAAGACGCCTCTTACTCGCCTAAGGCTTCCGTCAAGACCCAGTTCTCCAAAGAAAATGTAATCGGAAAGATCGGTTTTGATTTTCGAAGTTGCCTTAAGCAACCCCACCGCTATAGGAAGATCGAGATAAGATCCCTCCTTTTTCACATCGCTCGGAGCTAGGTTGACCGTTATTCGACCGTTGGGTAGCTCTATCCCCGAGTTCTTGACGGCACTCTTAACTCTCTTCTTGCTCTCCTTAATTACGGTGTCTCCAAGACCTACGATATCCATCTCCTGGATTACTGCCCTGCTGTCAATATCCAGCTCAACGAGAACATCCAAAACGTTAAGACCCATGGTTGTAATCGTTCTAACTCTTGAATAGCGCATCTCATAACCTCCTATCATATATGAAATTATATCAATCAAGAGGCGAAGAGGTGATATACTTGAAATGAGGCATGGTCGAGGTGTGCATATGAAGAATACACATCGTATTAGTGTAAGAGCTTTGGTCATAAAAGACGAATCTGTTCTTCTTGTTCGTCATGAGCATCGCGACAGACCTCCCTTCTGGTGTTTCCCCGGCGGACTTGTTGAACCAGGCGAAGATCTTTTTACTGCAATCAAGAGAGAGATAAGGGAAGAGACTTATCTTGAAGTCTTTCCTAAATCGGTTGTTGCACTACAGGAATTCAAAAGAGAAAGCCTTCTGGAGGTGATATTTTCCTGCGATTACGTCTCGGGAAGGACCAACCTGGGATCAGATCCAGATAACTCGGGAGTTCCAACGTTGGTTGAAGTCAAATGGGTGGAAATTGGAGAGATTGAGAAGTACAGAGTACTTCCGATTTGGCTTTCTTCACGTCTCAAGACAGAATGGAATTCTCTGAGTTCAATACAGTTATATGAGGTAGCGAGCAAACACCAGCTCAAGACAGGGAGTCCTGATTCCAGCGTACTGTAACGGCCTTTGGTATGTGATAACATGAAGTAACGCAATTTGGTAGCATCACGCGAGAGGAGGGTTATCATGGATTACAACATCTACTCTAAAGACGTAACTGTTACAGACTCCATGAAAGACTACATCGACAAGAGGTTCTCAAAAGTGTCGAAAGTTGTCAACGAGGAGAAGCTGATCTCGATGGATCTCAGGCTCTCGAAGGAAAGGGCGTTCTACAAGGTCGAGGCGACCGCCCATCTGCCGGGCGTTATGGTCCGCGTGGAGGAAAAGGGCAGCGACTTCTATACAGTAGTGGATTCGGCATCTGATGCCTTTGAGAGAAGAATAAAGAGATTCAAAGAGAGAACTCGCCACAAGCACAAAAACGGCCTTAAGGAAAACCTCGATTCAATTCCCTCCAGGTTCGAAGAAGATCAATCCACAGTAATTACAAGACGTAAGAGGTTCACTATCAAGCCGATGACTGAGGATGAGGCCGTTCTTCAGATGGAAATGCTTGGCCACACCTTTTTTGTCTACAGGAATATCGATACTGATGAAGTCAATGTTCTCTATACTAGAAAGAACGGATCTATCGGTATTATTGAAATGAACGAATAGCGGACGGCCACCAGAAGGTGGCCCGCTTTCTTAATCTTCACGTGAGATGATTATTATGGTAGAATTCGAAATCTAGTTCTGTCTATAGAAATGAAAGGGTGGTGGCAAGAATACAGAATAACAGAACGCAGACTATTGTCTTCAGTCGAATTGAGGACGAAGTCAGGATCGCTTCTCTGGACGGCGATCAGCTGGAAGAGATTTTTTTCGAAGACATGGACAGCGAAAGTGTAACTGGAAACATCTATCTTGGCAAGGTAGAGAATGTTGTTCCCAGCCTTGAAGCGGCTTTTGTGAATATTGGGATTGGAAGGAACGCATTTCTTAGATTCAAAGATGCTTCCGGACAACAGAAACTGGAGAAGAACAACAAAGTTCTAGTCCAGGTCAGCAAAGATCCCATCGGTTCGAAAGGGCCTCAGATTACCCTTAAGGTTAGCATACCAGGCAGAAGCCTTGTTTATACACCGTTTTCGAAGCATATTGGAATATCGAAGAAGATCGCGGATCAGCAGGAAAGGAATAGGCTCACCGCGGTTGCGAAGTCAGTTCTTGAAAACAAAGAAGGTGTGATCTTCCGTACCGCCGCTTTCGGTGTGGGTGAGGAAACAATAAAGGAAGAGCTTGAAAGTCTGCGTGAAAACTGGAACAAGATAAACGAGACATTTAGAAGAAGCAGAAAACCGAAGATTCTCTATGAGGAACCTTCCTTTGTAGAGTATATTCTCAGAGAGAGACTAACCGAAAATACAAAGGAGATAGTGGTCGATTCAGAGGAACTCTGGCACGATGTGGTCGCCGGCATCAGCAAATTCAAGTCCGGTTTCAAACCGGTCGTGAGGTATGTTGAAGGCGATGCCTTTGCGTCTGAAGAAGTGTACGAGAAAATGAAGATCCTCTATACCAGAATGGTATCCCTACCCGCGGGAGGAAACATATACATAGACAGAACAGAAGCTATGACGGTAATCGATGTGAACTCTGCAAGCAGTATCTCCGGCAACGATGTGTCGGAAACTTCATTGAACACGAACCTAGAGGCCGCTTCAGAGATTGCGAGACAGCTGAGATTGAGAAACATTGGCGGAATAGTCGTTATAGACTTTATTGATATGAAGAACGATGAAGATAGGCAGAAAGTGATATCGAGTCTCACAGCTGAATTTAAGAAGGACAAGGCGAGAACTATGATAATGGGATTCACGAGACTTGGATTGCTGGAAATGACAAGGAAGCGATCGACAGCTGCAATTGGGTCCAAGTTATATTCCTCATGCCCGATTTGCAAGGGAACGGGAAGGATCGAGTCTCCCAGGGCAGTTTATCAGCGGCTGCTTAAGGATCTATCGAGGGGTTTTCAGGACGAATCGTTGACCAGCGCCTCCATTCAGGTTTATCAAAACATGTCTGGAATCCTAACTCCAGAAAACCAGAAGAACCTTGTCAAGACGCTGAAAAGAGAGATTTCGGTGGGCTTCACCTGGCCAATTCCGACCTCTTATGAAATCAAATTCGTGAAGAAGCAAGAAAAACCGAAGAAACCCAAGACTAAGGCAAAAAGGGAGTCGAAATGACTCCCTTTACCTATCTGGTGGATGCGACAGGGATTGAACCTGTGGCCTCTTCCGTGTGAAGGAAGCGCTCTTCCGCTGAGCTACGCATCCGTACAGCAATTCTATCATCGGTAGGGTACAGTGTCAAGGTTTGACGATTAGTTACGTGATGACAGGTAGCGGCAAAGTGAAAACGGTTGACCGTTAACCGAGGGAAAAACCTGTTCTTCGTTCCAGAGCGAGGATCTGTTCTTCGTTCCTAGATCCGCTGTACGCTTAAGAACAAGGACCCGCTGATTGCTTGTAAAAGCTCAGTTGCAA
>NZ_DJGL01000051.1:0-3093 GCF_002432735.1 Mesotoga sp. UBA5847
AAATCGTAGTTAAAAACCACGAAAAGACGAGAAGCGAAAATAGGGACTGATGGGCTCCTGACGTCTGTACCGTTTTTCGTTGTAGGACATTTATCCCGACATCCCCTGTCATCCCGTAATGCTCTTATACGGGATCTCGTTCTGGCTCTTATGTCCTCGATCCTGAACCAAGAACGAAGAACATGGACGCGAAGCGTCGGAACGAAGAACTGCTCTTCTCCCGCTCTTCCCAAGGACGGGTTCACGCTCCTGGACGAAGGTCGAAGGACGGTTCTCTGCACGCTCTTATGAAGGAAGAACTGCTCCTGTCCTAAAATGGAGTCCCTATTTTACTGTCCGTCCTGTATAAGAACAATGCAGGATGACACTCCCGACATCTAAATCAGTGATTATGTGTGCTTTTCTTTGAGAAGTCCCTCTTCTTTTCTAACTTTCATCAGAGCTTCGGTGTACGGTTTGTTGTAAACACAGCAACCGACATTCATCTGACGTATAAGAAGCTCGATACAGTTGTCGCATGCAGTGCACCACTTTATTTCGTCTTCTCTACCTTCCATTAGTTTTGCCGGAAGGTAAGGGTCTGCAAAGGACTGTCTGCCCAGAGCTACCATATCTACGTACCCGTCGTTTATGTTCTTATTACCCCAGTACCTGAAGGTATTCTTTTCTCTCTCAACTGCCTGGAAAGAGTTCTTCCCGTCCCGGAAGATAGAGTATGCCGAGCCGATAACAACGGTTTCAGGCTTCAAGTTTTCTTTGAGGACCTTTGAGAAGTAGTGATGGAGGTAGGCGTAGTCGGGTATCTTCCTATCTGGCTGTGATAGTGCAAGAGTAATCGACGGGCTTCCTGCAGATTGGAGAATGTAGTGCGCACCCCTCTCTTCAAGACCTTTGCAGAGCGCTATCGATTCGGTCAGATCCATAACTGCAGTGTCAGGCCCGGCGCTTCCGCAGCCTCCTGGAAAGCCCTCCCATACTGAGACCTTTGAACCGATTATGAAATTGGGATCGTTGACCTCTCTGACGACTCTTTCGATTAGTTCAAAGGCAAAGCGGCTTCGGTTTTCCCAGGAACCTCCATACTTCCACTTTCTATCATTGTAAGGGCGTAACAGCTGGGAGCCTAAATAGCCGTGAGAAAGCTTAAGGTCGACGCCATCGGCACCGGCATCGTGACAGATCTTTGCTGCCAGAACGAATTCGTCCAGAATCCGTTCTATGTCTTCCTCGCTCAGCAACTCTCCACCAAAACCGGCAAGCGGCTTCACGCAGACGCGCTTCGAAAAGGCTGGATGGCTTAACTCTCCCGAATGTGTAAGCTGGAAGATAAAGATAGTGTCTTTGTTGATGTTCTTCATTTTTCGAACAAACTTTGTCAGAGCCTCTTTGTTTCTATGCATGATGCTGAGCTGAGTCTTTCTGCCGCGATTCTCGTAAGTGACTGTTATAGCTTCGAGGTCTATCAGACCGGCCTTGCCCTCGAAGAGTTTCCTGTAACGTTCGTAGGTCTTTTCGGTGGGATTTCCTTCTTCATCGGAATCACAGCATTCCATTGCGTTGATTACCATTCTGTTCTGAGCAACCCGGTTTCCGATCTTAATTGGTGTGAAGAGAATTTCCTTTTCGGACATAAAGCTATTACCTCCCTGGTTGAATTTTCCCCGCGTCACAAAGCAAAAAGCAAATCCTCCGGTATCTTATGATAGTATTATTCGGATTACTGGTACAATACTGGTATTACTATATAGTTGTACTAGCATGAGACTGGCAGGTATCACCTGTGTCTATCATGTGATAGGAAACATGACGAATCACCTAAAAAGCTCACGAAAGTTGATACTAGGCCATTGCCATGGGATAATTCGAGTGTTGTCTACGAAATAAATGCACCGAAGGAGCGTGTGAAATGCCAGGTCTTTTTTCGGAAAATACCAGCGAAGTGAAGAGACCGTTGACTTCTATACCAGGTATATATCTTTCCAGAGATTCGCTAGAAAAGTCTAGCATACTGAATAGCCGCGAGCTTCTGGTCTTCATTCTGGAGAGCATTCAGGACGGCGTCAGTATTCTGGATGTCGATATGAGAATAAGATACGTTAACAGCTCGATCAAGCACTGGTACTCCAGCAAGCGAGCGATTGTCGGTAGAAAGTGTTTCGAGATATACCACAACCGCAGTAATCCCTGCGAAAAGTGTCCGGTGCTTCGAACGATGGAGAGCAAGAAGTCCGAAGTCGAGATCGTTCCATATCAGGCTCATTCGGTTAGTGACGGCTGGCAGGAGTTGTTTTCCATTCCGATCTTCAACAAGGGCAACGAGCTCATAGCTCTTCTAGAGTACGTGCGAGATATTTCTCTTCAGAGATTTGTCGAGCACAAACTGATAAGCGTTCTTGACAGACTCGACACTATAGAGAAGAGGAACGACCTTCTGACCAGTCTTCTCAGGCGGACCGAAGAGGAAAAGGATGAGCTGGAGAAGACCATCATGGGCAATATGGAACGCTATGTAAAGCCAGCACTGGATTACTTGAAGAGGCACACCGACGAAAAGGATGTCGAGTTTGTAGAGGGTCTGATAAAGGAGATAATGCACCCTGTTACAAAAAAACACTCTTCTATTCTTGATAATCTCACTTCAAGAGAGATACAGATAGCAGAGTTCATAAGAGAAGGAAAGACCAGCAAAGAGATAGCCGAAATTCTCAGTGTAACCAAGAAGACCGTGGACTTCCACAGGGCGAATATCCGAAAGAAACTTCCCATAAAAGACAATAAAGTGAACCTGAGATCGTATCTGCTTTCTCATCAATGATTTCTGATATACTCCAGCTAGACGGAAAGGAGGCGATTCTTCTGAAAGCGATCAGGTTTCCTTTAATACTCTTAATAGTTGTCCTTTCTTCGGTTCTGATTTTTGGTCGGGCTGTCGATACTACTCAACGCCGTTATTGATAGAGAAGTCTCGTTCATGAGTGAAGGCGGTTTGAACCGCGGGATTATCTCACTGCTTGTAACAGAACTCCCGGATATACCCTTGAGTTTATCACTTAATCTTCTGAAAACAGCTGAACAAGCGAAAGCATTTTCAGA
>NZ_DJGL01000072.1:0-5215 GCF_002432735.1 Mesotoga sp. UBA5847
TTCGTATCGGCTGGCACATTCTGAGTTGACCAATCCGAGTAACCCGAGTTCGTAACGACCGCACCGAGTTTTGATGGGTCTGAGCCTTCAAATTCAACCGAGCTCTTGAGCCAACAAGAAGGAGAGATTCTTACCATCACACCAGCTTGATCATATTGATTGACCGGCAGAAACTTCACTCCAACTATCAGCGAGAAATCTCCCATCAAAGAAAGATGTAAGAAGTGCCCGTTATCGTTTCTAAACCCATAACTCGTCCTCTGCCAGAAATCCGTTTGTGAATCCGCATCAATCACAAGTTTCTCACCATCCAGCTCCCAGTTGCTTGGTTCATTGAACCATTTGAAGTACTTCATAGCTTCCTTATTAAATGAAGACAACCGCATATGATACCTCCCGATTTTCTTTCTGGATTATATCGCGACAAGATCGAAACACGTAACCAATAGTATATAATTGCTTTGAATCATTAAGACTATCCTAACTTTTCCTGTGCTTTGCAATACTATGTGTCTTTTGAAAGGAAAATAATCTGTAGACGAGATTTTCCTTCTAATCATGTTGTTTCGAGTTGCTCCGAGAAGACCTTAACACCACTCACAAAAACACAAGACATTCACCCGGAGTGATTCAGTTCATAGGCAACTGAAATACGAGATCGTTCCTGATGCTTATTTGGAAATGGTGGAGGTCCCGGTAATACTTTTGTCAGTGGAAGTCAGAAGGAATTGTCTGCCAATCGAGGTGATTTATGTACTGGAAATACGCAATCAAGAGAGTTTTATACGGATTTCTGATGTATTCAATCCTAATCTTCATCTTTTCTGCTCTATTCAATACAGTAATGGAGCAAACTCTGAGAGCGCAGATAGAGGAGCAGATCAGAGGCGAAACTATGAGGATGACAAGTCTCAACGAGAGCCAGCTTGCAAATTACGTCGCAAACAGAAGAAACGACCTGTACTCTCTATACCGGCTGAACAGACCTGTCGCTGAGAGAGTAGTGTGGCGAACATGGGACACGCTGACATTCAATTTTGGGAATTCTACAATCATTAGAGCTTCAGATGGCAGCAGGAGCGTATGGAGTGTTGTTTCGGAGGCGATCCCAAAGACACTTCTTCTCTTTTCGGTAGCTATGATGGTAGACATTGTCCTGGGCCTGCTTCTAGGACTGAAAAAGGCACAGAAAGCAGGCGGGTTTCTAGACAAAAGCACTTCGGTGGGAACTATGGTGGTATTTGGCATGCCATCATGGTGGTTGGGAATGATAATGATAATGTTCTTTGCTTACGGAGTGAAGATCTTTCCTTCAGGTGGTCTACATTCTACTCCTCCTCCAGAGGGAATTTCGTATTTCTTCGACCTTCTCTATCATCTAGCTCTTCCGGTACTGACACTTGTTGTCATCGGGTTCTGGGGAAGGGCTTTCCTTACTCGAAACATAGTCCTCGGAGTCCTTCAGGATGATTACATCATGGCAGCAAGAGCAAGAGGTATTCCTGAGAGGAGAGTTCTGTACGGGCATACAATGAGAACATCTGCTCCACCAATTGTAACGATGTCACTTCTCGCTCTTCTGGCATCTGTAGGAGGCAATATAGTGTTCGAGGGCATTTTCTCCTGGCCTGGAATGGGCAATCTGTACTGGATTGCTTTGCAGCAGAATGATGTTCCGGTCCTCATGGGAAACCTGGCTATTACGACCGGACTATATATTTGTGGTCTTGTGATTCTTGATCTTATATATGGCTTGCTTGATCCAAGGATCAAGGTAGGTGGTAAACAGTGACTATTAGCGACTTCAGAAGATCATTAGGCGGTTTTTGGAGCGAGTTCAGAAAGGTCAAGTCAGGCATAATCGGGGTAATCTTTCTTGTTATATTCATGTTTATCTTGATCTTCGAACCGGTTATCGTCCCCTATCCCGAAGCAAATCTGAAGTGGAGGGACATAACTTATTGGCAGGACCTACCGGCTAGCGCTCCGCCTTCATGGATCAATATATTCGCTTCAAAAAAGAGAGCTGTTTCCGAGAGTATTGAGGAATACTCGTTTTCTGAGACTATGGCGGGAGCGATGAGAATACAAGAATACGTCTTCGAATACGATTATTCTGCTTCAGTTGCTCCTTCAGATATCGTATTTCATGCCTCGGGAGTCGGCAAACCAACTGTAGTTATTGCGATCGAGAGACCGGACGGTTTGACGATCGATCTATATAGAAAACAGCTTGAAGTGTCCCCTACTCAGAGTCTAAGAGTTTCGATAGACAGATCGTCTCAGACTTCGGCCATGAATTTTGGAAAGAAGTATTCCCCCTCAGAAGGAGTCCAGCTTCAGACCATAAAGACTACTGATGTTCTGTTCTCTAAGGCTCAACCGGGCATATTCAGAAGCCCTTCGCCATTGGTGGGAACATACAAGTTGAAGGTAACCCTTTTGCTGCAGAAGGCCGACGAAAATATCGAAGGAGCCTTTGTAAATATTGCAGGCAGAGTGCACGGCATTCTGGGAACGGACAACTCCAAGAGAGACATATGGAGCGGAGTAATCGCAGGCGTGAAATGGGCTATGCTTATCGGACTGCTCACTGCCCTCATCTCAGTATCCATAGGTGTCGTATATGGTGTCATAAGTGCATACGTCGGAGGCTGGAAGGACTCTCTCATGCAAAGGATATTCGAGATATTCATAAGCGTTCCTATGCTTCCCGTTCTCATCGTCATGAGCGCAGTCTTCAAGCCGAATATATGGGTAATGATAGGAATAATGTGCATCTTCTACTGGGTAGGACCGGTGAAGACAGTCAGAAGCATGGGACTCCAGATAAAGGAAGAGACCTACATAGAGGCCTCAAGAGCTCTCGGGGCATCTAATACGAGAATAATCTTCAAGCATATGGTGCCTCTGCTTATCCCTTACGCCTTCGCCTCTATGGCGCTCAATGTCCCAGGTGCTATCGTTGTAGAGGCTACGATAAGCCTTTTGGGTCTTGGAGATGCAACTATTGTTACGTGGGGACAGATACTCCAGGCAGCCAACAGCGGCGGAGCTATGCTGAGTGGGATGTGGTGGTGGGTAATACCACCAGGACTGGCGATAGCCTTCATGGGTATGACATTCGCATTTGTAGGGTTTGCAATGGACAAGATACTTAACCCGAAACTGAAGACGAGGTAATGACTATGGATAACATATTGACAGTAGATAACCTCAAGCTTTACTACTACACGAGCAAAGGTGTCGTGAAGGCCGCAGACGATATCTCTTTCTTTCTCAAGAAGGGTGAGACTCTCGGTCTAGTAGGCGAGTCCGGTTGCGGAAAGACTACCACCGGCTTCGCCCTGCTTAAGATGCCCACTCCCCCGGGTAAGATCGCAGGCGGGAAGATAGTGGTCGACGGTATAGACATTACTCCCCTGCGTGAGAATGAAATGAGAAGGAACATCCGCTGGGAGAAGATCTCCATGGTCTTTCAGGGCGCTATGAATACCCTCACTCCCGTCTACACCATCGGAAAACAGATGATGGAGACTCTGCAGGAACACAGAGAGATGGAGAGAGACGAGGCGAGAAAGAGGATAGAGAAGTATCTCAACCTGGTCGGTCTCTCCAGCGATATAGTTAAGAGATATCCACATGAACTCTCAGGTGGCATGAAACAGAGAATCGCCATCGCTACCGCTCTCTTTCTAGAACCGAAGGTGATAATCTGTGACGAACCCACCACAGCCCTGGATGTTATCGTGCAGGCTCAAATAATAAACCTCCTCAAAGACCTTAAGGAGAAGCTAGACCTTTCATTCATCTTCATAACTCACGACCTTGCAACCGAGGCGGAAGTGTCCGACAGAATAGCCGTTATGTATGCCGGAAAGATAGTGGAGATAGGAACAAACCAGCAGATATACGGAGAACAGGGGCCCTGTCATCCCTATACAAGAAACTTGCTCGCTGCAACTCCCAGACTGCACGCGAAGGTAAGTGAATTATCGTTCATCCCCGGTGCTCCTCCAGACTTACTGGAACCTCCATCGGGCTGCAGATTTCATCCGAGATGTACCCTCGCTATGGATAAGTGCAAGGAAGAAGAACCACCCCTTATTGAGATTGAAGAGGAACACATGGTGGCCTGCTGGAGGTGTGAGAAGAGATGACAGATAAGATCATTGAAGTGAAAGACCTTCAGAAGTGGTTCCCCATAAGGAGAAGCATATCCCAGTTCTTCAAGGGTGAACACAATTATGTTAAGGCCGTTGACGGTATATCCTTCTCAATAAACAGGGGCGAGATATTCGGTCTCGTTGGAGAGTCCGGTTGTGGAAAGACGACGACGGGAAAACTAATTATGAAACTCCTCGAGCCTACAGGCGGCAACATGCTTCTAAACGGAAAGGATGTCACTCATATAGAGAAAGATGAACTGAAGAGATACAGAAGGAACGTACAGATGATCTTTCAGGATCCATACGCTTCCATGAACCCGAGGTTCAAGATAAGGGATGTCATGGAAGAGCCTCTCATAATACACAAACTCGGAGAAGACAGAGACGCGAGAATGAAGATGATAGAGAAGGCTTTGAGGGAAGTCAAGCTCAACCCCCCAGATGAGTTCCTTGTGAGGTATCCCCACATGTTATCCGGTGGTCAGAGACAGAGGGCTGCTACTGCCAGGACTCTTCTTCTCAATCCCGAGCTTCTCGTTGCGGATGAACCGGTATCCATGATAGACCTTTCCACCAGGGCGGAGATACTACACATGATGAAGGAAGTGCAGAGAGACCTTGGACTGACTTATCTCTACATAACACACGATCTCTCTACTGCGAGATACTTCACAGACAGGATAGCTGTCATGTACCTTGGAAAGATAATAGAGATAGGAGATCCAGACGATGTTATAGACAATCCCGTTCATCCATACACAAGGGCTCTCATTGCTGCCGTATGTGAACCGGTCGCGGGAAAGGTGAACAAACCCAAGGTAGTGCCTATAAAGGGAGAGATCCCCTCAGCCGCCAATATCCCTCCCGGCTGCAGATTCCATCCGAGATGTCCTTATGCAAAGGCTGAATGCCGGGAAAAGGAAGAACCTCAACTGCAGGAGATAGAGGACGGACACTTGCATGCCTGCAGGAGATGGAAGGAAGTCGTTGAAGAAAGCAGGAACGGGGTAGGGGTTAAGGGGTAGGAAAGAGCAAAGGATCGGTTC
>NZ_DJGL01000029.1:0-8780 GCF_002432735.1 Mesotoga sp. UBA5847
TCACTTCCCGACGAAGTCGGCCTCGCCTCCTGCCGAAGGCAGCAATGCGTCCCCGGATGCTCTTCCGGGCATTGCGACCTGGCATGATCTTTGCCAGCCTTGCGTCCGCCGGTGATCTTTCGGCACATCACTTCCCCGGATGTTCCTCCGGGCATCACTTCCTCGCGCCAGCGTGCATCACTTCCTGGCGAAGCCAGCCTTGCGTCCGCCGATGCTCTTCGGCGCCTTGCGTCTTACTTCAGCAGTGACTAACTTTTCTCTCGCCTTCTCGTGAGCGCAGCGAATGGCTCGGCGACGCACTTTCTCGTCTTATCTCGATCTCATTCGTCAACGGCATGTTTTTTTTCGGGAGTTGCCTCTTGCATGTTGATTTTGGAGCTCATGAATGGCAAACTATAGTAGACACATCAAGCTGGAGGATTTCATGAGAAGGGTATGGTTGACAATCATGGTATGTATTGGTATTCTTTTGACTTCGCCTGTATTGATTTCGAGAGAGATCAAAACGATTTTCGTCACCGCTCCTGCAAGCTTTCCCGAAAGAGCAAAGCTTGAGAGCGGCGTTAACGCTTTGAGAAGTGTTGGATACCGTGTGGTAGTAGGAAGAAGCTGCCAGGTATCGCTTTCGTCTAGAGAAAAGGCTAATGAGCTGAACGAAGCCTTCGCAAATCCAGAATATGATGCGATTATCACTGCCAGAGGAGGTTATGGCTCGTATAACCTTCTGGACTGGCTCGATTGGGACTTGATCGCTTCAAACCCGAAGCCCCTGGTTGGCTACAGCGATATCACCGCACTGCTTCTTTCGATCTATTTCAAGACAGGTCTAACGACGTTCCACGGACCTATGGTTGCGGTCGAGCTTGGATCGGACACCCAGTCAGTCCAAAACATCGCAGCGATATTCAACGGAGAGAGGACTATTCGTTTCAATTACCAGTCCATTCCAGTAATTGAAGGCAAGATGGCCGGAAGACTTATACCGGCAAATCTTTCTTTGTTTCAGACCCTTCAAGGGACTGAATATCTGGGCTCGCTGAAGGACGCTATCCTGGTGCTTGAGGATGTAAGCGAGACAAAAGAATCACTTGAGAGAATGATTTGGAATATTGCACATCTAGATGACTTTTCGTCTCTCAGAGGTGTTGTTTTTGCGGGATTCACGGAGATCAAGAACGGCGATCTAGACGACATAAAGAGGGTGATACACGACTATTTTCTGGACAAAGAGATTCCTGTCTGGATCGGTTTGCCAAGTTACCACGGGGACTTCCCAAAGGTTGTACTTCCCGTAGGTCAGTGGGTGGAAATAGACATGGAGAAGGGGACAATCGAGATTCTTCCAGTTCCCGAGGCAAGAATAAAATAGAAAAAGAGCGTCCCGCGCTCTTTTTCTATTCTATGAAGTCTAGTCAATCGTAGAAATAGTTTCTTGCCGCGTGGTAAATCGCTATTGATCCATCGGCCGCTGCCGTAACTATCTGTCTAACCTCTTTTTCTCTTACATCACCAATTGCGTAGACGGCCTTCTTGTTTGTCTCCATGAAATCGTTCGTCTTGACATAACCGAACTCGTTGAGCTCCACCTTTCCTTTCAAGAACTGAGAGTTCGGAATTAGCCCAATGAAGACAAATACTCCATCCACCTCAAGCGGAGTTATTTCGCCAGTGTCGACACTCCTGATGTTCAACCTTCTCAGCTGAGAATCGCCTTCAACTGAATCTAATACTGAACTGAAAACATACTCAACCTTGCCTGTGTCGTTCAGCTTTTTCTGCAGAAGTTTGTCGGCAGTTAGCTTCGGGAGATTCTGAATCACTGTTATCTTGCTAACCATTTTGCTCAGATAAAGCGATTCATCGAGAGCACTGTTCCCTCCGCCAATTACAGCGATGTGTTTATCGGAAAAGAAGTGTCCGTCACAAGTTGCGCAATAGCTTATTCCTCTTCCCTTGAATTCTTCTTCGCCTTTCACGCCGAGCTTTCTCGGATTCGATCCTGTGGCGAGTACAATAACCTTCGACATTATCTTTTTTCCATTGTCAAGGACAACCGCTTTCTCCTCTTCATCGATCTCTAGATCGACAACCTCACTATATGTGAAAGGCACGTCAAAAGCTCTCGCGTGTTCAGCCATCTTCTCACTCAGTTCCATTCCGCTGATACTGGTGAAACCCGTCCAGTTCTCCACTGCCCGGGTATTGTTCATCTGCCCGCCATCCAGCGCCTTCTCGATGATCAAAGGACTCAGTCCTGCCTGAACGGCATAAATTCCCGCAGTGATTCCGCTAGGACCGCCCCCAATAATCACCACATCATAAGAGTCTTTCATTTCGGATTTCTTTGCGCTGCCAAGTTCGAAGAATGACATTCTGCTCCTCCTTATACGGCCTTCAATACCTGATCTACGTACTGACCTTCCGGATAAGCTCCAACGAAAGTCACCTTGTCGTTAATCACAATCTGTGGTACAGAAGAGACACCGTACTTCTTTGACAGTTCCGTGAACTCATTCGCTTCAACCATGTATGCAGTAATATTCTTGTTTGCCATAGCAATATTGTGAGCCATAATAACGGCCCTGGGGCAGTACGGGCAAGTAGTGGTCACAAAGACCTTTATGTCTACAGGCGAACTTATCGCTTCAATCTTCTTGATCGAGTCCTCAGAGAGCTCGGGAAGTGCTCCCTTAGAAAAAGAGACAATGTCCTGCAAGAGCGTGCCGAACTCATGACCGGCCGGTATGCCGAGGAACCTTACTCCCTTGTCATCTCCGTCCGGATTGAGCAGAACTATACTAGGAGCTAGATCAATGCGATACTTATCGGCCATTTCCGATTCAAGATTATGAACTTCGAAGGTTATCTTTCCTTCAATTTCCGAGAGTTCTTTCAACATCTGTTCGGCAGTGGAACAGTAATCGCAGTTCTTGTCACTCTTGAAGAGAAGTGCCTTTACAGGACCTTCCATGCTGCCAAAGACCTCTTTAACCTGTTTTATTGTATTGTCCGGAAATAACTTTGCCATAACTATACCTCCTTGGAATTCCGTATTATGCATACCCTATAGGGGTATGATATCATCTCTATGTTACTCTTCCTTTGACAGCTTGTTTACAGAACTGTCGCCAAACCATCTGCTTACGCCAACGGTCAGGCAGATGACTGTGAATAGAAGCATTATCTGCAGCCATTCGTCGGGATAGAAATACTTCAGGTGGTCAGATAAGAACCTTATGACAGTTGCGATCGCAGAAAAGGTAAGGATGCAGTCGGCCAACTTCCATTTTCCCTGTACGATGAGGTATTTCTTGAAGAACTCCTGACGCGTATACCCCATGGAAAGAAACAACATACGAAATGTGTCATCGTATCTCGACATGTGTCTGCCTAACGATCCATATACATAGAGATAGGCGATCAGGAAGAGGACTAGATTGTGAAGTCTGTAATTATCCGTGAATAGCATAGTACTTAGAAAGATGAATCCATTTGCAAAGGCAATGTTCATAAACAGAAGAAAGAAAGTCGGTTTTCTTATTTGACGCTGAAAGGCAAAAACTGAGGCCACCGAAAGGACGGTGGCCAACACAGTAATAATTAAGAAACTCAGAAAAATGTGAACAATATCACTGACTAACAATCAGATCACTTCTTGCTTACCTTCTCATTGCCGTCTGAACTGTCTTTCCCTTCTCTGAAGATCTCCGCCATTGCACCTATCGAGCTAAGCATTGCACTGCTCTCATAAGGCAAGAAGACCTTGTTTGCCTTACCATCTGCAATCTGCTTAAGGGACTCCAGGTATCTGATAGCAATAACGTCTTTCGTCGGATCACCCTCATGAATGGCCTTGAAGACGTTAACTATAGCGTTAGCCTGACCCTCGGCCTCTGCTATCAGCTTGAACTTGTTGGCTTCTGCGACTCTCTTTATTGATTCGCTCTGACCTTCGGCCTGAAGTATCGCGGACATCTTATCGCCTTCGGCTTTCGTTATCTCCGACTGCTTATAACCTTCGGCCTCCAGAATGACGGCTCTCTTGGTTCTCTCGGCCTTCATCTGCTTGGACATGGCATCCATTATGTCCTGAGGTGGATCGATCTTCTTGATCTCAACTCTAGTGACCTTGACTCCCCACTTGTCCGTGGCTTCGTCAAGTACCTCTCTCAGAGTAACGTTTATTCGCTCTCTTGAGGTAAGTGTCTGGTCCAGCTCCATCTCACCGATAACGTTCCTTAGGTTTGTCTGAGCCAGTTTTATAGCTGCGATCTCGAAATTAGCGACGTTGTATACGACCCTGAATGCATCGGTTATCTGGAAGTATATGATAGCGTCAACGGTGACGACAACGTTATCCTTTGTTATGACCTCTTGAGGTGGCACGTCGATAACTGTCTCTCTGAGATCGACCTTTACCATCCTTTCAATAAACGGAATTATGAACTGAAGACCCGGTTCTGCATCTCTTCTGTACTTTCCGAGTCTCTCTACCAGTCCCTTCTCGAACGGACGGATAATCTTTATTCCTGAAGCTGCAATGATGAATATTACTGCTGCAAGTATCAACCAAAAAACCATTTCTGATCCCCCTTTCTATCATTCACTGAGTGTTATCGTTTACTCTCTCGACATAGACCAGAGTACCTTCCAGTCTCACCACTTTCACCACGGTATCCACCGGTATTACTTCACCGTTAATCGAGTTGGCTCTCCAGTCTTCTCCTTCTATCCTGACCCTGCCTTTTTCCAGCACCGGGTTAATCTCGACCATCACACGTCCCAAAGAGCCCACCATTCCGTCTATGTACATCTTCCTCGGCGAATCACCTTTTGAAAGCCTTCTGGCAATCGGTCTTGTTAGAAGCACCAACAAAGAGCTGCTTACTGCAAAGACAAGCACCTGCCAGCCGAAACCGAAAGAAAACATTGATGCCAGACCTGCGAGAAAGGAACCAATAGAAAACCACAGAAAGAAGAACGTAGGAGTAATTATCTCTGCCACGAGTAAGACAACGCCGAAAATCATCCAGCCTATGTAGCCCATTCTTTACCTCCTCCCGGAGTACTCAGAACAACCTTACAGTTCAAAAACATGTTCCGGGTGAACAAGAAACACCTCAAGTTCGGAACCGTCAAGTTCCTTCTTAATTATATTATGCCATTTTTTCATCTTGGATGTGTACCGTCCCGATATATGATACAATATCAATCTCTTTATACCCTTGCTATTTCTCACACTGTCGATTACTTCCTCAATGCTGGAATGATTCTGATTCCTTCTATCCTTCCCGACCAGAAAAGTGCACTCATGGAGCAACGTCTCCGAATCGGCAATAACCTCGGGAGGAAGTGCGAATGTGTCTCCACTGATGGTCACGATCTTCTTAAGATAAGTGTCAGTAATCTCTTCTCTACCTTTCTCACTGACTACACCGGCAATCTCCTTTGATGAGAGACCGGCGTATTCCTCTTTTAGCTTCTTTCTCTCTTCATAGATATGGTAACCGTAGCTGATCTCGCCGATTGTATGTTTCACTCTGAAGGGAGTAACATGTCTCCTGAAGCTGCCTGCAGTTCTAAGATACACTTCATCTCCGACGTTTATCGGGTTGACTATCATGTTATATCTTAATCGAGGATTCATTCCAATGATAAAATCAAGGTAAGCTTCGATAGCTCGGTTGCCCGAGGGGAAACTAATTCTCAAAGGCTTGTTCCGGTCGCCCATTGCCGTGTTTCGGGTATTTATCAGGCCCCAGAGTCCGGAAATGTGATCGACATGACCGTGGGTAAGGAAGATATCTTTTATCGCATAGACGCTGTTGCCAAGAACAGTGGATATACCCTCTCCCACATCGAAGAGTATCCTTTCGGGTCGATATAGAATCCATGTTGAGTAGAGAGCCTTCGAGAAAATCTGAAACTCCAAATCAGTCTTCCTCCAGCCCTTCCACTTTCAATGCAATCTTTCCTTTAACATTGCCCGGAAGCTTAACATCTATCTTGTATTCACCGGTCTGCTTGATATGTTCCTCTAGCTCTATGTTCTTCTTATCGACCACAAGACCAAGCAAACTCTTGATGTGGCTGGAAATATCTCCGGAGGTGACTGCTCCAAATAGCTTGCCGCTAGATCCGGACTTAGCCTTTATCACGAAGTGGTGTTTCTGGAGCTCGTGCAACAGATCTTCACTGGCCTTCTTTATTCTTTCTTCCTTTTCTTCCTGCTGTTTCTGAATGTGCTTGAGCTTTGCCATCTCTTTCTGATTGGCTTCAACTGCAAACCCCTTTGGAATAAGGAAGTTTCTACCGTAACCATCAGATACGTTCTTCACTTCACCGGCTTTTCCAACGTTGTTTACGTCTTTCAGAAGAATCACCTTCATAAGAAACCTCCTTTTAAAAAAGGGAGGCTATTCGCCTCCCTGACTGACTCTATCACTCTTTTGTGTAAGGAAGCAGCGCCATGAATCTCGCCCTCTGAATCGCTTCCTTCACCATCCTCTGGTGTTTCGCGCAGTTACCTGTAATCCTCTTTGGGATAATCTTGCCCTTTTCGGTAACATAGTCGCGCAACAAAGAAGTGTTCTTATAGTCAATGTACTTTGTCTTTGTACCGCAGAGTCTGCACTTTCTTCTGCTTCTTCCTCTTCGCCTATTGTCTTTTACCATAATCTTCCACCTGCCTCAAAATGGGATATCGTCGCTTCCGGAGTCACCCGTGTCGCTTCCAAAGAAAGTAATGTCATCGTTTCCAGTGCTCTCAACCAAATCATTATCCTGAGTCGATTTCTCAAAACCTCCAGAACTCTGTTGAGCCTGTGCCTTTGTCTCCATGAATCGTATGTTGGAGGCGGCAACCTCGGCCATTGACCTCGATTCACCGTCCTGCGTCTTCCACTTGTTAATTCTGAGAGAGCCCTCTACAAGTATAAGTCTGCCTTTCGTCAAATAGTTGCCAACGAACTCCGCTGTTTTTCCAAAGGTCACAATCCTTATGAAGTCGGTACTGTCGTTATTGGATGACGCGACATTTCTGTCAACTGCAAGAGTGAACGTTGCAATTTGAGTGCCACTGGCAGCGAACTTGATCTCCGGATCGCGAGTTAGTCTACCTATCAGGACAACATGATTGTAGCTAATCGACATTTCTTACTCCTCCGTCTGCTTTTCTTCTTCAGTAGTTTCTACTTCAACGGCGACCGCTTCTTCAGTTGCTGTATCTTCAACCGGTGCTTCTTCTGACTCAGCATTCTGAACGCTTTCTTCAACCACTGGCTGTTCTGCCGCTTCGTCTTTTTTCAGCAAAGCTTTTTTCTCCGCCTTTTCAAGATCTTCTCTCCTGAATGTCTGCCATCTGAAAACTTCAGGGGTGATACCAAAGAATCTCTCGAGGATATCAACCGATTCCGGGTCAGCCTTGAACTGAATAACCGTGTAGTCGCCTTCGCTGAAGCCTTTTGTAACCCTGTAAGCTAGTTTCCTGACACCCCATCTGTCGAACTTCTCGATTGTTCCTCCGACTCGTTCAACAATATAGTCTCTAACCTTTTCAGCCATCGCATTCCGATTCTCTTCATCTAGCTTCGGCGAGACTATGAACATAGTTTCGTAGATCCTGCTCATTAACTTCCTCCTCCCTTGGTCTGTGGCCTTGCCTTCTGCGGCAAAGCGGGAATTCAACGCATAGAATTATAACATAATGCCCGAATTCTTCAAGTCCAATCGATGACTTGTACACTAAATACGCTACAGGCAACGGAGATAACTCAAACTATTCATCTGCTAAGGCTTCGCAGTCTCTTATCATGTAAACTGTATTTGTTAAACAATGAAGTACCAATTCTCACCTTTAGGAGGCGTCTCTTATGAAGACCGCGATAATCTACTCGACTTGGAGCGGAACTGTGGAAAAGTGTGCAAGCGAAATCTCAAAGAAACTCTCTGAGGAACCAGAGATAATCAACATCAAGAAAGACCCATCTCCGAAACTCAAAGAATTCGATGCCGTGATCGTTGGGGCATCGATCAGAATCGGCAAGGCAAACAAGGAGATAACGGAATTTGTGAGAAGGAACCTTGAAGACCTTAAGTCGAAAAGGCTTGGAGTATTTCTCTGCATGGGTTCGGGAGAAAAGAACTTTGGAGAGTACCTCTCTCAGAACTTCCCTAAGGAGTTTCTTGACAAATGCAAGACAAAAGGGTTTTTTGGTGGCGAGTTCAATCTAGAAAGACTGGGTTTTCTTTCAAGAATGATGCTGAAGGCAGCTTCGAAAGGCAAGCCTCAGCCCCACATTGTTTCAAGCAACATCGATAAGTTTGTCAAGGACTTTGAGGCTTAGCCAGCTTTGCTATAATACAGCCGAACAATAAGTTACTGAAATTCATCTTCCGGAGCAAAGACGATGAAACTGAAGTACCTTACCAGAGTACCCATATCGATAGGGATTGCAGTTGCAGCACTGAACGTAATCGTTATGGCGCTTATCTTTCCAAGGCTTGAAGAGGGACTGAAGGAGCTCGACACACTTGAGTTCGCACCGCTAAATCTCTCTCAATTAACCGATGGAGACTATGAAGGAAATTTCGCGGCAGGGATAGTAGATCATCATTACCCACATCATATTCTCTGGATCTCACCATCTCGCGGCTTCTAATGAAGATCCTGGACACGGAGTGTCAACGATGAACCGCTCTTCTGTTCTTGATCTTAAATCCCCGCTCGAGCGGGGGGACCGCTTGCGGTGGGGAGTGTGGATGAGATGACCCGCTTGAGG
>NZ_DJGL01000083.1:0-153758 GCF_002432735.1 Mesotoga sp. UBA5847
GCGAAGCGCAGACTATGATCTTCGCTTTAACCAAGAACATGGACGCGTAGCGTCGGAACGAGGAACTTAGGCGCGAAGCGCCGGAACTAAAACTAAGGAGGTAATCCATTTGAACTGGATAAAAGAGTTAATATCCCTAATCACAATTTTCGCAAGCTACGTAGAGAGTCCTGGTAACGGGGCTGAGAAGAAAGAGAAAGTGAAGCAGATGATTAAGGATGCGCTTCCGGATGAAGAGTGGAAGATCGATCCAGAATTCTTCGACTTCATCCTGGACGTATTGATAGACCTCGTCGTCTTGTTCCTGAACAAGGGACTTTGGAAGACCGCGATGAAAGTGCTGGTGAAGTAATAGCTATTTGCAGATAGCGATTGAGAAACACAATGTTTCTAAGCGACTCGAAAACAAACAAACGCACTGTATTTCACCTTCTTTTTTAGCCCGGCTTCAAAGCCGGGTTTTTTTAATGCGAACTACCCTATAATGATATTCGAGAACTAAGCAAACTAGGAGTAAGGAATTCTAGAATCTGTATCTCTTCTCTTGAACGGAAATCTGATCTACTATTGCTCAATTCCGAATTCGTATCACAAGTACTATGTTTGTTACTAAACATGCAAGAGAGATCACAAACTACTAATTCACGTGAGCTAACCCGATAGGATTCGACTAGTGGCCTAGCTGGTCCATCATCAATTTAGGATAGACAGGCAGAATATCTTATCCGATAGGGTGCCGCATGAATCATGAATCCAATGTCTCCGTAAACTTTCCGCAATCTTTTGGATTGCATTTGGTTTTTTTTGTAATTATTACTATAATAATCGTGAAAAGTACTAGAAACGCAAGAAAAGATTGTTTGGGTAGTTGAGCCTACTGTCTTTGAAAGAAGACTCCAAATCAAGTTCTTCGATATACTTCAATCGCTCAACTAGGAAAGATCTACACTTCCAGATGGAACACTTCCCTACCCGAAACAGTTTGCTCGATAGACTCTTTTGGCCCTAAATCATGCCTATGGAGGTAGACTATATGGCAAAAGAAACCAACGGAGCGAATCTCGGCTTTGAGAACCAGATGTGGGCCGCCGCCGACAAGCTGCGCGGACATATGGATGCCTCCGAGTACAAGCATGTGGTTCTCGGATTGATTTTTCTGAAATACATCTCGGACGCCTTCCAGGCCAAGTACAAGCAGCTGGAGGCCACAAAGGATACTGAATATTCAGATCCGGAAGACCGTGACGAATACTCGGCTGCCAACATCTTCTGGGTGCCAAAGGAGGCCCGCTGGTCAAATCTACAAGCAAACGCCAAGCAGCCGACGATCGGAAAGATCGTTGATGATGCAATGGTGGCCATTGAAAAAGAGAACCCGACGCTTAAGGGTGTTCTGCCTAAAGACTATTCACGTCCGTCTCTAGATAAATACCGTCTGGGTGAGCTCATCGATATCATCAGCAAGATCGGTCTTGGAGACGATGAATCCCGCTCAAAAGATATTCTCGGCCGGGTGTACGAGTATTTCCTTGGCAAATTCGCTGCGGCGGAAGGTAAAGGTGGCGGTGAGTTTTACACACCCCGGTGCGTGGTCAATCTGCTCGTGAGAATGATCGAACCATATAGGGGCCGTATATATGACCCGTGCTGCGGCTCGGGCGGTATGTTCGTTCAAAGCGAGCGCTTCCTTGAGGAGCGCGGCGGCCGCCTGGGTGATATCGCTATCTACGGTCAAGAGTCCAATCCCACAACCTGGCGGCTGGCGATGATGAACCTGGCCATCAGAGGTCTAGACGCCAATCTTGGCGGCCAACATGCGGACAGCTTTCATAACGACCTGCACAAAGACCTGCGGGCCGATTTCATTCTCGCCAATCCGCCATTCAACATGAGCGACTGGGGCGGCGAACGCCTGCATGAGGACGCCCGCTGGAAATACGGTATCCCACCGGTTAACAACGCCAACTACGCTTGGATTCAACATTTCATCCATCACCTGTCACCTACTGGCGTTGCGGGTTTCGTCATGGCTAACGGGTCCATGTCCACAAACTCAAGCGGCGAAGGTGAAATCCGCAAGAACATCATCGAGGCGGACCTGGTGGACTGCATGATCGCCCTGCCCGGACAGCTTTTTTATACGACTCAGATTCCGGTGTGCCTCTGGTTTCTCGCCCGCAACAAGAAGAACGGCAAATTTCGCAATCGGAGCGGTCAAACTCTTTTTATAGACGCGCGTAAACTAGGCTCTCTCATTGACCGAACCCACAAGGAACTATCCGAAGAAGAAATCGGCAAGATTGCCGCCACCTACCATGCCTGGCGTGGGGAGAAAGATGCCGGTGAGTATCAGGATGTGCAGGGTTTCTGCAAGAGCGCCACAACCGATGAGATCAAGGGACATGGTTATGTGTTAACCCCTGGCCGTTACGTAGGCATGGAAGAGATCGAAGACGACGGTATTCCATTCGAAGAAAAAATGGCCGAACTGTCAGCAACGCTCTACGAGCAGTTCGCTGAGGCTCACCGGCTCGAAGCCGCTATCAAAAAGAACCTGGAGGTTTTGGGCTATGGCCAATAACCAGGAAGGCTTCAACTTCAGCACCCTGGTCACTGCTATTCACCAAGTAGACGAAAACATGGCCGCACAGGCCAGCCGGGCGGTCAATGTCAGCCTGACCCTTCGAAACTGGATGATCGGCGCCTATATTGACAAATATGAACTGAACGGTTCGGACCGGGCGGATTACGGTGATAAGCTCCTTTCAGAACTGGCAAAGCGGCTGACAGGCATCAATGTGAGTAATTGCAATCGCCGCCAGCTCTATCGTTACCTGCGTTTTTACCGGCTTTATCCTCAAATTGTGGGGACACTGTCCGCACAATTGAAAACCATGCTGCCTGCGGACTTACATGGAATTGAAAAAGTGGGGACACCGTCCCCACAATTGAAAATCCCACCGGAAAAACTCGTATATCGGCTTTCATACAGCCATCTGGAATTGATCGTGGATCTTGACGATCCTCTCAAACGGACCTTTTACGAGATCGAGTGCATCCGGGGAAACTGGTCGGTGCGGGAGCTCAAACGGCAGATCGGCAGCCTCTACTATGAGCGTTCCGGGTTATCGGAAAATAAAGAAAAACTGGCAGAACTGGTCCAATCAGGGACGGAAAAGAGCGAACCGAAACTGGCTGTCCGCGATCCCTACGTTTTCGAGTTTCTCGGGATAAAGTCCTGTGAGGTCATGAGGGAGTCCGATCTGGAGGATCAGCTCCTGAATAAACTACAGGATTTCCTTTTGGAGCTTGGCCACGGATTCTGCTTTGAAGCCCGCCAAAAGCGGATTCTGATCGGTGATACACACGGTTTCGTTGACCTGGTTTTCTACCACCGCATCCTTAAATGCCATGTGCTGGTAGAGTTGAAGGTCGAGTCCTTTAACCACGAAAACCTCGGACAGCTCAACACCTATGTGAGCTGGTACCGGAAAAACATGATGGCCGACGGAGACAAGCCGCCCGTGGGCATTCTGCTCTGTACGCAAAAAGACCATGCGCTGGTGGAATACGCCCTGGCAGGTATGGACAACCACCTGTTCGTCTCCAAGTACCAGCTCGAACTGCCCCGCAAGGAAGAAATACAGAAATTTCTGGAAGAGAAGATGCGGGAGGTGGGGGAATGAAAAGAGCAGCCACACTCTACGAGCAGTTTATTGAAGCGGACCGGCTCGAAGCCACTATCAAGAGAAATTTGGAGGTCTTGGGCTATGGGGGGTGATTGGGTAAATCACCGAGTTGATGATGTTGCTAATGTAACAGACTACGTGGCAAATGGCAGTTTTGCCATTCTAAAAAAGAATGTTTCTTATTCATCTACCCCTGATTTTGCGATATTGGTCCGGCTTGTTGATTTTAATAATGGTTGGAATGGAAATTATGTATATCTCCCTGAGAATTCTTACCGCTTCTTGAAGAAGAGCTCTTTAGATGTTGGTGATGTTATCATTTCGAATGTTGGCGCGAATACGGGTACAGTTTTCCGTGTACCCGACCTTGGAAAACCAGCAACCTTGGGCCCAAATTCGATTGTTATTAAAACCAAAGGTAAAGAATCACTCCGTGACTTTCTATACTACTATTTTTCCGGTCCAATGGGCCAAAATCAAATTCAAAGTATAATTACAGGAAGTGCTCAACCCAAGTTCAACAAAACTGATTTTAGAGCTATTACTATCAAAATCCCTAGCAATGAGCATGAACAACGCGCCATCGCTCATATCCTCGGGTCTCTGGACGACAAGATCGAATTGAACCGAAGGATGAACCATACGCTGGAGGCAATGGCCCGCGCCATCTTCAAATCATGGTTTGTGGATTTCGACCCCGTGCGTGCCAAAGCCGAAGGTCGCCCGACAGGCCTGCCGGAAGATATCGACGCACTTTTCCCGGATAGTTTTGAGGACTCGGAGCTTGGGGAGATTCCGAAAGGTTGGGAGGTCGTGGCCATGCCTGAGATTATAGATGTAAACCCTGCCCGAAAACTTAAGAAAGGTCAAATCGCTCCGTATCTCGAAATGAAAAACGCACCCGAAAATGCAGCAAGAGCTTTGCATTGGCATTACAGGGAATATGGCTCAGGAGTTAAATTCATAAATGGTGATGTTCTAATGGCTCGAATAACGCCCTGTCTCGAAAATGGGAAGGGTGCTTTTGTTGATTTTTTGGAAGATGATCAGGTTGGATGGGGTTCCACGGAGTACATAGTCTTTAGGTCAAAAAAACCATTACCTTTGGAGTATTCGTATTTTTTATCTCGAACAAATGATTTTCGATCTTACACCATAGTCAACATGACAGGTTCGTCTGGCCGTCAGCGAGTACCTGCCACAATATTCGATTCCTACCTTGTTGCTAACCCAAGCAGGGAAGTGTCTGAATGCTTTGGCATGATTACAGGCGCAATAATGCAAAAGATGAAAAAGAGTGATGAAGAGGCTCATACCCTCGCCTCTCTTCGCGACACCCTCCTTCCCAAACTCATTTCTGGCGAGTTGCGCGTCCTGGATGCAGAGAAGTTCGTTGAGGAGGCCGGGGTATGATAGAAAAAATCTTATCAATAAAAAATATTGGGCGGTTTCGAAATTGCAAGCCTCGTGGAGACGTGTCCTTTCGGAAGTTAACCTTACTTTTCGCTGAGAACGGACGAGGCAAGACAACTCTTTGCGCAATTCTCCGTTCGCTTCAAACTGGTCAGTCAGAATTTATCTCTGAACGGAAGACACTGGGGACGACAGATTCGGCATCCGTTCAAATACGACTTGGCGGAAATACTCACACTTTTGGAACTAATGGTTGGTCGTCCATTCATTCGGACATCGTCGTTTTCGATTCAGTCTTTATTCACGACAATGTGTACGCTGGCGATCATGTCGAACACGAACACAAGAAAAATCTCTATCGCGTTATTATAGGCCCCAATGGCGTTCAACTAGCACAGAGGGTTGAAGAACTAGATGGCAAGATTCGCGATGCCAACACCGACATCAACACCAAGAAGAGCGCTGTGTCGCGAACTCTTCTGAATGGTATGACGCTCGAAACGTACCTTGCTTGGCAACCTATCGAGAACATTGAGGCTAAGATACAGCAAAAGAACACTGAGATAACCAATCGCCAGCGGGCCTTGGACAAGGCGACAGAAATACAATCGAAAGCCTTGCTTTCGAAGATTGACCTTCCCGCTTTTCCTGTCGGTTTTTTGGGCACACTATCAAAACAGTTAACCGATGTAATTGCTGATGCTGAGGCACGTGTTAGACGGCAAATCGAAGATCACAGCATGGGAAACAAGGGCGAGACATGGTTATCTCAAGGATTGGCCTTTGTGGCCCATGATAAATGCCCTTTTTGTGGGCAAAACATCGAGACCAATGAACTGATTGCTGCCTACAAGTCTCATTTCAACGCCGCCTATACGCAGTTGAAGCAGGAAAGTGCAGGGCTCTCTCAGCGTATATCAAGTGCAATCGGAGAAACTGCACTCAATAGTCCGCAACAAACGTATTCCAGCAACTTAACACTCGTTGAATTCTGGAAGCAATTCGCCGAAATCGCTGTGCCTTCCTTCGATTTCGAGAATGTCCGAACGAAATACTCAGCGCTTCGTGATCTTGCCACCAAGCTGGCTGAAAAAAAGCAACAGTTGCCAACGGAGCCCATTCTTCCCGGTGACGATTTCCAGGCCGCGCATGATGCTGTGACTGCCCTTCAATCTTCCGTTGAGACCTACAATGTCGCAGTGAACACGGCAAATACCATTATTAACGAGCAGAAAGCCTCAGTACAACAAGGCGTTGACATAAACGTTCTGAAAAGTGAACTGGCCGACTTGGAGGCGAGGAAGAAGCGCTTCGAGCGGGATGTTGTTCAGGCATGCAAAGACTACCAAGATGCGGTAACCGAGAAGACCTCTCTTGAACAGCAAAAATCAACGGCCAAGGAACAGCTCGACCAACACTGCCAGCAGATTCTTCAAACCTACCAATCATCCATAAACACATACCTGGACCAGTTCAATGCTGGATTCAGAATCACGAACTCACGGCATCTATATACCGGTGGAACACCCAGCTCTCATTACCAGATTGAAATCAACAACAATGCTGTTGACCTTGGCGATTCACGAACACAACCTGGAATGCCATGTTTCAAGACAACACTAAGTTCAGGAGACCGAAGTGCTCTAGCTCTTGCATTCTTTCTTGCGGCATTGAAGCAGGATGCAGAAATCGGAAACAAGATTGTCGTTCTCGATGACCCTTTCACAAGTCAGGATCGCTTTCGCCGCACATGTACGCAGCAGCTGATACGCCAAATGGCAGATACGACGCAGCAGGTAATCGTTCTCTCCCATGATCCGTTTTTCCTGAAACTCATATGGGAAGGTTACGCACCTGCAGACATCAAGACTCTTCAAATGTGCAGGACTGGAGACAATACGATCATCAGCGAATGGGATATTGAGACGGAAACGAAGTCTACTTACATGAAGAACTATTCCATGCTTCTTGACTTCTACCGGGAAAGGAAAGGTGTCCTGTTGGATGTAGCGCGTTCAATCCGCCCCTTCATTGAGGGGATGCTACGTGCTCATTTCCCCGGACACTTTCAACAGAATGAATGGCTTGGTGATTTCATCGTCAAAATCCGGAATGCAAGCAATACCGATGGACTGTATCACGCCCAAGCCGATCTATCAGAAATCGAAGCGATAAACGATTATTCTAAAAAATACCACCATGATCAGAACCCGAGTGCTGATTCTGAGTATTTATCAGAAGAGGAATTGTACGGCTTTGTAAAACGAACACTGAAATTAGTAGGGGGTTGTTGAAATGATTAGAACCTCCGAAACCACTTTAGAACAAACAGCCCTCGATTGGTTTGAGACCCTGGGTTGGCAGACCGCCTTTGGCCCGGATATCAGCCCCGACGGCACGGCCTGTGAACGCAATGGCTACGATCAGGTTGTCCTGCTCGGAAGGCTTCAGACCGCACTTGAAAATATCAACCCAAACATCCCGCCTGATGCGATTGTAGAAGCTATCCGGAAAATCACCCGCACCGACTCGCCCAGCCTGATCGAAAACAACCGGCGTTTTCACCGCATGTTGACTGACGGCGTGGATATCTCATATATGCAAGATGGTAGAGAGGTTCACGACAAGGTATGGCTGCTCGACCTTGAGGACCTGGAAAACAACGACTGGCTCGCCGTTAATCAGTTCACGGTCATTGAAGATCGTAGAAACAGGCGGCCCGACATTGTGGTTTTTGTCAATGGCCTGCCCCTGTGCGTGATCGAGCTCAAGAATCCTGCGGATGAGAAGGCTACCATCCGCCATGCCTTCAACCAGCTTCAGACCTACAAAAACGATATACCCGGCCTCTTCATCTATAACGAGTTGCTTGTCATTTCCGATGGTCTGGAGGCCCGCGGCGGGACGCTTACAAGCGGTTGGGATCGGTTCATGCCGTGGCGCACGATTGACGGCAAAGAAGTCTCCCCGCGTGGCTCTGTGGAACTTGAAGTGCTGCTCAAGGGGGTTTTTGAAAAGCGGAGATTTCTCGACCTTGTATTGAATTTTGTCGTGTTCGACGATGATGGAGCCGTGATTGCCAAAAAAGCGGCTGCTTATCATCAATTTCATGCGGTCAACAAAGCGGTTGAATGTACCCTGTCGGCATGTGGTATCGATGCAGACCCCGGCATGCTGTATGCCCGTTTCCCGGAGCATGACAAGCACAATCCTTTTGTAGTGCGCGAGCCGCAGGCCGCTTATGGCACTGGCACCGATCACTTCGGCGGTCACCGCATCGGCGTGATCTGGCATACCCAGGGGAGCGGCAAGAGCCTTTTGATGGCGTTTTTCGCCGGTAAGATCATCCGTCATCCAGCCATGGAGAATCCTACAATGCTGATGATAACCGACCGGAACGACCTGGACGATCAGCTCTTTGGCACGTTTTCATCCTGCCGTGATCTTCTTCGTCAAACACCCATTCAGGCAGAAAGCCGGGAACATTTGAAGGAGTTGCTTCAGGTTGCTTCAGGTGGGGTGATTTTCACGACGATTCAGAAATTCCTGCCTGACGAGAAGGGCCAGCAATACCCCGAACTATCGACTCGCAGGAATATCGTGGTCATTGCCGATGAAGCGCACCGCAGTCAGTATGACTTCATCGACGGATTTGCGCGCCACATGCACGACGCTCTGCCAAATGCATCCTTTATTGGATTCACAGGTACACCCATCGAACGTGACGACCGCAGCACGCCCGCGGTCTTCGGGGACTACATCGATAAATACGACATCCTGCGGGCGGTCGAGGACGGTGCTACCGTTCCCATCTTTTACGAAGGTAGGCTGGCAAAGATCGACTTACGGGAAGAGGAAAAACCGACAATCGACTCGGAGTTTGAAGAGATCACCGAGGGGGAGGAAGAGTCCTACAAGCAGAAGCTGCGCACCAAATGGGCCGCTCTTGAAGCGATGGTCGGAACAGAAAAGCGCATCGCGCTCGTTGCTGAAGACCTGGTGAATCATTTTGAAGACCGTATGCAAGTATTGGACGGCAAGGCCATGATTGTCTGCATGAGCCGTCGAATCTGTGTGGAGATGTACAACTCTATCGTGAAGCTTCGACCTGATTGGCATAGCAAGGACGACGACAAGGGCGTGGTGAAGATCGTCATGTCCGGTTCCGCATCGGATAGCGCTGACTGGCAGCCCCACATTCGCAGCAAGCCGCGGCGTGAGGCCCTGGCCAAGAGGTTCAAAGACCCGAGCGATCCGATGAAGATGGTGATCGTGCGGGATATGTGGTTGACGGGTTTTGATTGCCCGTCGCTGCATACGATGTACGTCGACAAGCCGATGAGGGGACACGGCCTGATGCAGGCGATAGCCCGCGTTAACCGGGTGTTCAAAGATAAGCCGGGTGGACTGGTCGTTGACTATCTCGGCCTTGCCGACCAATTGAAAATAGCCCTTGCGGACTACACCGAAGCGGGTGGCCGCGGGAAGGCGGCCATTGACCAGGAAGAAGCCGTTGCGGTGATGTTGGAGAAGTTCGAAATTGTCGTCTCCATGTTCCACGGTTTCGATTACACCTCTCTTCTCAAAGCAGAACCGGCAAAGCGTATTGGCGGTATTGCGGCCGCCATGGAACACATCCTTCAGTTGGAGGATGGCAAGAAACGCTATCTGGCAGAGGTGACTGCGCTGTCCAAGGCTTTTGCTCTCGCTGTTCCTCATGAGGAAGCTCTTAAGATTCGTGATGAAGTGGGATTCTTCCAAGAGGTCCGCTCCGGGCTGGCGAAAGCAACTGTTGAAGGCGAAGGCAAGAGTCCGGAAGAGATGGATACCGCGATTCGACAGCTGGTATCTCGGGCCGTAGCCTCAGAAGAGGTGATCGACATTTTCGCTGCGGCGGGATTAAAGAAACCGGATATCTCGATTCTCTCGGACGACTTCCTCCAGGAAGTGAGGCAGCTTCCTCACCGGAACCTCGCGGTGGAATTGCTGAGAAAACTCCTGAACGATGAGATCAAGATAAACTCCCGCAAAAACGTTGTCCGGGCACGCTCCTTTGCAGAGATGCTTGAAAAGGCCATACGAAAATACCAGAACCGGGCGATTGAGGCCGGGCAGGTCATCGAGGAACTGATCAAATTGGCCAAGGAAATGCGCGGGGCTCAGCAGCGTGGCGAAAACCTAGGCATGACCGATGACGAAATCGCCTTCTACGATGCGCTTGAGGTTAACGACAGTGCGGTGAAGGTTCTGGGTGATGAAATGCTGAAGATGATTGCGCACGAACTGGTTGAAGCTGTCAGGCGGAGTGTAAGTATAGACTGGGCTGTTCGTGAAAATGCCCGCGCCCAGATACGGGTGATTGTGAAACGGATTCTGCGCAAATACGGCTATCCACCAGACAAACAGGAAAAAGCAACTCAAACCGTTCTGGAACAGGCTGAGGTCGTTTGCCGAGAGTGGGCTGTGAAGGTATAGGCGCACCTAACAGATCGATGCACTTGTTCGCTATTTGCCTGGAATGTTCGCGGCAAGTGAGCTTCAGCGATATGCACATAGAGAGTGAATGCAAGCAAACCTGAAATCACATTTTTTCGCGACGGACTCCGTTTTTACAAAGTTAAAGCGCTTCTTCGGTCAGTTAAGAATAATATCACGATTCGCTGGCAGTAAGAGAAACCGTGGGGCCTAAGATGAGAGCAGTAGTAGAACGGATTCTTAGAAGATACGAATAACCATCCGACAAGAGTGCAGAAGCTACTGAGTTAGTGGTCGAACAATAGCGGCTTATAAGCAGTGAATCAGAGTAACCAAACACATTGAGAACCCGCTTTTGGTTCCTGACGCTAAGCTCAAGGTGCTGCCAGATATGAATGTTCTGAGTAGAGGAGACCTGGGTATATGGCTGAAATGTCTATAGTTGATCAAGTGAGTCACAGTACCGTACGTATTGAATGTAGTCTTGAAGGAGGAAAGACTTCAACTGGAACAGGTTTCTTTTACAGTTTCAAGCGCACTAAAGATTCACATGTTCCGGTAATAATTACCAATAAGCATGTTATACACGGAGCTTTGACCGGAACTTTAGTGTTCACTCTTACTAAATCTGATGGAACCCCTGATTATGGAAATACACGAGGTTTCAGATTTGATGATTTCTCTAGTTTTTGGAAGCCTCATCCTGATGATTCAATTGATTTGTGTGCAATGCCAATTGCTCCCATTATTAAACAAGCATCTGAACAAGGATTCAAGCCATTTTTCACATATCTCGATAGCAGTTTTCTCCCAAAAGATTCTGAGATCGAGGATTTGAAGAGCCTGGAAGAAGTAACAATGGTCGGATATCCAAACGGTTTGTGGGATAGAGTAAATAATCTACCAATTTTTCGACGAGGAATTCTGGCAACTTCTTATGCAAGAGACTGGAACGGAAAGAAGGAGTTCTTGATTGACGCCGCCTGCTTTCCGGGTTCGAGCGGGTCTCCTGTAATGCTCGTGAACGTCGGCAGTTACAAAGTTGGTGCCACGACCTATATCGCTAGTCGGGTTAGATTGCTAGGAGTGCTTTATGCTGGTCCGCAACATACAGTTACGGGAGAAGTAAGTGTAGTTGACATACCGGTAGTCCAAAAACCTATCTCGGTAACTGCCATTCCGACTAATCTTGGCGTCGTGATAAAGGCTTACTTGCTTGAGGACTTTGCGGGCGTCTTCAAATAGCGTCGTATTTCCTTTGGCCAACTAAGGTTTCATTTCACAAGATTCGAACAATGACAGGAGAGGGGAGGTGAAAGGGCCGTGGAGCACACTGCCAAGACTGCTAATTCTGTAACTGAGAGAAAGAGAACGTTCAAGATTGGTTTGTTGTACGGAATTTACCTAATCACATATGGAGCAATAGATATTGTCAATCGTTGGAGAGGAGAGTGCCCTAATGATGGTTCAGTTTTAAAGTATCTAGTAATTTTTGCTGTCGGCTCTTTTATGGTATTAATTGCTTCCTTTTTACTGAATTCGATTAAATCAAATAATGAATCCAAGAGTTCGCTCACAAAAGGAATTGTTTTTGGAGTTGTTTTTTTCTTTATCTTTATCACTTGTCTTGCAATTACAGAGTTTCCAGGAATGGATGAAGCTCACAGTAACTCGTTATTGAATTCGTTACTGAACAAGATCGGTGCGACTGGGTTTCTTTTTGGATTAGGGGCCATTGTATTCATTATTATCTCGTTTTATACCCCTCCCATTACTGAGTTCTTCAAAGAACACACTCTTGCATCTGTTATTCAGGTTGCGGCTACAATAGCAACTGCACTTTGGGCATTATTGGGGGTTGCAATTACAATAGTCTGGGCTCAAAAAGGTTGGGTGGGTGATACAGCAACTCAAATTAGAGATAGCGGCCAACTTTCTAACTACATGGGAGGACTGATGCTCACACTTAAGGCTACTTTTAGTGCCACCATATACACTTTTTCGATGATCTTCTGGGTCTTTAAGCCATGTTTTGATAGGCTCTTATTCCTCAGAAACGAAGATGCAAAAGCAAACTACGTAGCAAATGAATTGCCATGTGGCACGGAAGAACGAGTTGGTTATCATCTTGCTAGAACGCTTGAAGAGATGGAGAAAGCTGATGATCTACAGAAGACGAATGCAGAGCTAGCAGAAAGAATCTGCCGAAGAAGTGAACAAAGAGCTGAGTGAGATACTAAGATAGAAGCTCGGAATGTAGTTTGTTCAGAGCATTTTCTCATAGTGTTTTCTAACTCCTGACAACAAAGAGGGGGTATGGCTTTGAGATTGAAGGAAGAGATTGAAAGATCCGGGCACTTCTGGCTTCCCTCAGACCCTGACAGGCAGGTGCCAGGAAAACTAACGATACTTGATGGCGGAAGGATAGAGATAGAGTTTCGTGGGCTGTTCGACGAAAGCATAGAAGGTCTAAAGCATTTTTTCGATGCTGAAGACTCAAGAATCGAAATAATATTCGGTTATGTTGAGAAAGATGGCCCGGTGACTCTTTCTGATTGCTTCTACACTTCTAGGAGCATTTCGTCTGTTGCGCCCTTAAAGTCACGAATCTTTGCACGTACTGCCATTTTAGGTATACATTGCGAAGATAGGGCCTTAACTATCAATACGCTTCAATTCTCGATAGAAGGTATTGATGAATGGCTTGGGATAAATAGTATCACTATTGAACACGATAAGATAGAAAAGACGAATACTATAAGGGCTGCACAACCTCAGGAGATTTCTGTCAAACTTAATAACGAGCTGATGCTAATTATTTGTATTTCGTCAAGTCTATCGATAATCCTAATGAAAGAGGCAAAGATCACTCAAAAGATCTACTTAAAACTTGTTTCTTGTGAGGAACGCACTATTGATGAAATGATATCGGTCGCTCACAAAGTCACTACGCTGGTTTCATTTGCAACAAGTCAGAATGTGTCTATCGAGGATGTACAAGCTAAGTCAGCAAGATTCATTGATGAGGATGGCAAACCAAAACAGTTTTCGGTGTTCTATCAGAGTCGCCCGTTTTCTGCGGACAAACCTAGGATAGATATTAACAGAATGCTTTTCAGGTATCCTCAAATAAGGGCAAATCCAGAGATGGTTTTCCAGAATTGGTTCAGCGCTTATGAGACAAACTATCCAGCCTTAGGTTTGTACTTTTCCGCAGTTCATGGTGGTTATAGTTTCATAAATGGTAAGTTCCTTGCGCTGGCCCAAGCGATGGAGATTTATCATAGAAGAACATCTGATGAAACAGTTATGGCAGAAAAAGATTACGAGCAACTGTGCAATGTCTTGGTAGCGAACTGCCCGAAGACCAATCGCAAATGGTTATCTGAGAAACTTAAGTACGGAAACGAAATCAGCCTTAGCAAGAGGATCAAAAGTATCATCGAGCCCTTTGAGCAACAAATCGGTACATCCAAAAATATAAAGAAGATGATCCGAAAGATAGTTGATACCAGAAACTACTTCACTCACTTTGATCAATCGCTGAAATCCAAAGCTGCACACGGACAGGAACTCTCGGATCTCTGCCACAAGATGGAGGCAATAATTCAGCTCCACCTTCTTAAGTTATTAGGGTTCAATGAAGAGCAGATCAATGAGGTTTTGGAAAATAACCTGGAACTGAACTACAAGCTGAAATAGGCCTCCAGAATTGAAGGAATGATTCTGTTTGTTTCAAATACTCTCTTGTAAGTCAATCAAAAACTGTACTTCAGTCAATTTCAATTGAGAAAGAAAAAGCAATGCGGTCTCAAAGTCTCGAAATCCATAATTGACAAGATCCTTGAAATACTATTACTGAGCAAGGCAATAAATCAGTGGTTCTGGTGAGCCAGGCTAGGAAGATGTACTCTTTACACTGGCCTCCTGATGGGTTTCTGATGATTTCGCAAATCACCGACTCTAATGAAAGGGGAGCTTATGAGAATTGAAAAAGTGAAGGTAAGCAATTTCAGAAGTTTTGGGAACGCTGAGACTTCGGTTATGCTTGACAATTTCACTATCATGATTGGACCTAACAACAGCGGAAAGACGAACCTTATGCTTGCTTTGTCTAAGCTTTTCGGGTCAACAGATCAAAGGATTATTCATTACAGAGACTTTCACGTACCACTGGGAGAGGTTCTTGAAACTAGTGGTAAAAGAGAAATGCACATTGAGGTAATTCTAGGGGTCACGAATGAGAAGACAGATGCTCCACTTTTCTGGAATGAATTCACGGTGGAAGAAGCTGGGAAAAAGCCATATGTTAGAGTGCGACTCGAATCATCTTGGGAGAAAGGAGCAACGCCTGACGGCACAGTCGATAGCAGAATGTATTTTGTCACTGCGCCAGAATCTGAAGGGGAACCTCCTGAGAGCAAGAAGCCTGCAAGGACACATGACTTGTCAAAAATCAACCTAATATACGTTCCCGCAACAAGAGATCCTTCGTCACTTTTGAGAAAAGCATCTGGAAATGTATTGTGGAGAGCTCTGAGGTATGCAGAATGGAACGACGATATCAGGAAGAAAATTGATGGCCATATTGAAGATCTAAACAATGACTTCAATGAAGAAGAAACAGTTGCTCAAATTCAGGAAATTCTGCGGTTGAAATGGAAGGGATTTCATCGAGAACAAAAGTACAATAAGGCAGCACTCACTTTCGCAAGGAAAGATCTTGACAGTATGTTGAATAGACTGAACGTGGAGTTCTCTCCGACTGATACAGGTGGGACGTACGATATTGAAGATTTGGGAGATGGAATGAAGTCTCTATTCTACCTTGCGCTGGTGAGTACCTCACTCGGAATTGAGGAATCCGTACGCAAAAGTGCTCGTAGCGAAGAGGTGCCCGTACTAACACTGGTTGCAGTAGAGGAGCCTGAGAATCATATAGCACCACAACTAATGGGCAGGATTCTTGCCAGTCTTAATGACATCGCAACAAATGACAATGCTCAAGTAATTCTTTCATCGCATACTCCATCGATTCTGGCAAGAATTGAACCAAAGCAGATCAGATACTTCATGAATAGGGGAAGCACAAGTGTAAGAGCTATACTTCTGCCTGATAAGGAGGAGGAAGCTCATAAATTTGTGAATGAAGCAGTAAAGGCATTCCCCGAGCTATATTTTGCAAGGTTGGTTGTCTTGGCTGAAGGAGACAGTGAGCAGATAATACTTCCGAAGATATTTGAGATGTTTTCTATGCAAGTTGATCCCCATGGAATTTCTGTCGTGCCCCTAGGAGGTAGACATGTGAATCACTTCTGGAAACTGCTGAGAAACCTTGACATCAAATACGTCACTCTGTTGGATCTAGATTTAGAAAGGGAGACAGGCGGTTGGGAGAGAATAAAGTATGTTGTTGATCAGTTATGTGAGTGTGAACATACATTTGAGAGACTCAAACCTTGCGGAGTATCAATAGAGTCACCTAGAGATTTGCTGAATAAGAGTAATGCTGAGCGGGACCTAGAAGAGATGAGACTCTGGATTGATTTCTTGGAAGAACACGATGTGTTCTTCTCTTACCCTCTTGACATTGATCTATTGATGCTTGAAAAATTCCCTGATTGCTACAAATCAATTATTCATGATCGTGAAGGAGCGAGAATCGGGGGAAGAAAACTGTCGGAAGTGGAAAGTGAATCTGCTTCTACAGAATACGAGGACAGGCTTGTGAAAGATCTAAAAGCCATTCTAAGAGATGAAAGCGACAGATGCAGTGCTTATGAAGGAGAACTGCGAAAATTGATGCCCTGGTACAAATATTTCTTCTTGGGGAGGAGTAAACCAGTGTCTCACATTATGGCTTTATCGAGAGCTGAAATTGATGGGAAGTTAATTATCTCGAATCTGCCAAAGTTATTTGAGCGTTTAACAAAGAAGGTTCGGACGAAGTTGGAATAGAGAGATGTGTAGTTTGATGAGATTTCAGAGCGAAGATGAATGGTTTGCCGAATGCGGAATGGAGTTTGAACCTTCTGCAAGGGAAGCTATAAGAAACTCCGGTAATTTGCTAGTAACTGCAGGTCCAGGTGCAGGCAAAACAGAGATTCTTGCTCAGAAAGCGTCCTTTCTGTTGAAGACTTCTAGATGCACACATCCCCAGAGAATTCTTGCAATAAGCTTCAAAAAAGATGCGGCAAGCAACATTGCCGAAAGAGTGAAACAAAGATGTGGCGAGGAATTGGCAAGAAGATTCCACTCGATGACCTTTGACGCATTCGCAAAAGACTTAATGGACCGCTACTTGAAAGCAATCCCTGAGAATTTCAGGCCTGAACGAAGCTACTCAATAGGAGTGAAAGACGAGGAGCTAAAGGAAAGACTCTCAGCCTGTGGAATGCCGTCTAATGAGAGAATAAAAGAACTTACAGCAAAGCCGCTGTATTCTCTTAGTGAATGCGACAGGAGTATTTTGAGAGACTGGAGGATTCTTCTAAAACATCCTGGAGAAGAGTCACTGCTAAACTTCAGAATGATATCAAGACTTGCTGAACTGATAATCAAGACCAATCCAATAATTAAGGCATATCTAAACACATCTTTCAGTCATGTTTTTCTCGACGAATTCCAGGATACCACATTCATTCAATACGACCTTCTTAAGGCTTGCTTTATGGGATCAAATTGTGAATGCACAGCAGTAGGTGATGATAAGCAGAGGATAATGACATGGGCTGGAGCAAGACCTGGCATATTCGGGGAATTTACTCGAGATTTCAATGCCAACGAGGTTTCGCTGGTAATGAACTACAGGTCAGCACCGAAATTAGTGGAATTCCAAAGACATGTATTCAAGTTACTTGGTGAAAGAGTCTTAAGCACGCGGCCAGACAAGAGACGGGACTCAGGGGACGGAGATCTAACTCTACTGCATTTTGCAGACAAAGTAAGCGAGGCTTCATACCTTGCTAAGCTCATCAAGGGACTGATTGATGCCGGAACACCTCCAAGACACATTGCCATCTTGATCAGGAATTATATTGATGACAACGCATCAGAAGTAATCAACCAGCTAGGGAAACTGGGGATTGGTGCCAGGAATGAAACAAAATACCAAGCCATGTCATCTGAAGAACTTGTGGGTATCATAATGTCAGCTATCAGGTTGGCTGTGATTGATCGCTCTCCTGATGATTGGATTCATCTATTAGAGATATTGATTCAGCTAAAAAACTACTCGGACTTGGAGAAAATACATCAGGCCAAGAGCGATCTTAGTAGGCTCATCAATGACATAAAAAATGACTTGGAAGATAGTTCAAACAAGAAAGAACTTCGATCGATAATTGATAAGATTCTGGAATTTTTCTCTGTTGATTCACTCAGAGCATTATTTCCAAGATACTCAAATGTGGATTACGTAGAAAGCTTAAAGGATGATCTTTCGGAACTGCTATGGACAAACAGGAAAAAAGAGGATAACTGGAAGGCGGCTCTTAAGAGATTCGAAGGAGATAATACAATACCTATTATGACAGTTCATAAGTGTAAAGGACTGGAATTTGAGACTGTCATCTTTCTAGGGCTTGAAGACAAGTTGTTCTTCAACTTCGGCAGAGATTCTGATGAAGAGACAAGATCTGATGAAGAGACAAGAGTTTTCCTTGTTGCTGTTTCGCGTGCAATCAAGAATTTGGTCTTCTCAACCTGTAATTCGAGAGGAAAGGTTATTGATTGCTTTCTTGATGTTATTAACGATTCTGGTTTGGTGAACTGCCTCTTTTTGTAAGAGTGGCCATACCCCTCCTGAAGACCAAAAGGCAGAGAACTCACGCCCATAAGACTCCCAAGGTTTTCAACCCTATGCTTGGTCTTTGAAACAAGTTTAGTTCACTTTCTGTAGTTCGACGAGTAAAAAACGAGAACTTCCCTGTCTTTCAAAAATGGTAGAGGCCAGCCAGGAAAGGAGAATGAATATGAGTAAGGTTGAATGCTTCAATGAAAGCAACTTCGAACAGGTATCGAGAACTCTTGCCGAGACAGTCACCGGAACACAGTTAGGCTACATTTTTTCCAGTTGCCAAATAGATGACATTATAGGAGCAACCGGAACCAAGTGGAAGCGAATATACCATTCTATGCTTGAAAGACAGAGGATGGACAAGTGCGGAAATCATGTAGCACAGTTCATTATGGCTGTGATGTCTCCAGGGCGTTTTGCAAAAGAGAAAAACAAATTCATCGAAGCCAGAAGAGAACTGAACTTATTTCTTTCGTTCGATGGTCTGGAACTGGACGAGGAAGGGAAACTTCACCATGTTGAAAAAAGCAGAACAATTTCTGAAGCAGAAAAACGCTGTCAAATACTATCAGCAAAACTAGTTGGACGAGACATTCATCCTGAAGTCATCAAATTCTGCAAAGTAGAGCTCCTTCACGACAACTATTTTCATGCGGTGTTCGAAGCCACAAAAAGCTTGGCTCAAAGGCTGAGAGACCTATCAGGCGAGGAGACTGACGGATCCAGACTGGTTGACGCCGTGTTTGACCTAGACAAACCAACACTGGCAATTAACAAACTGACATCAGAGACAGAGAAGATGGAACACAAAGGGTTCGCAACTCTTCTGAAAGGATGTTTCATGGCTATAAGAAATCCCTTGGCACATGAACCCAAGATACTGTGGAACGGAGAAGATGATGCCGCTGATTACTTAACACTGATATCTCTACTGCATAGAAAACTCGATAGCGCAGTCAGAATTCCAAGATACTGAAACCATTATCGTGAATCCTTCCTTCATCACCAAACTTAGGTTATCTCAAGGCTGCGGTCGACAAGGTTGCAGAGCATTTGCAGTACTCCTTGCATTAAAGGGAATTCACATCTGCAGTTTCAGAGAATGAATCTCTGCAACTTCAGATATCATATTCTGCGAAAACAAGCAGGTTCTTTGCACATCGGAGGTGCCGCGCTGAAGAATCCACCTCAGATTGAGAGCATAAGAGCGCTTTCTGAAGAAGAAGTGCTTGTGAGGGTTCTCATGAAAGTTGATGTGGATTACAGTATCGACTTTGATTGGGATGACTACGCTGAATATGAGGACGTGCGAGAATTGCTTGGAAGCTGCGACGAAAGCTTTTTGTTTACGTCGTTGTCGGGCAAAGAGACGATTACTCTTGAATTTGATCTAATAATACACAGGATAACAAAGGAAATCATCACTTATGAGCTTTCTCTTATTGAAGGACCCTCTGCTTCACTGTTTCTACGCTAATCATTAGAAGTCGAAACTGGGCTTCAAGACTGGCAGCCCCATGGGGGACCGAACCCCGACCTTCGGACTGAGAATCCGGTGGATCAACTCGATTGGCTTGTTATAGTTCTTTCGACGACAGATTAACCTTCTTGCGGCGAACTATCTTCAGATGAAATAAATATCCCGCTCAGGGTTCCAGCGTACATAATGAGTATTATCAGTATTGAAGCTATTCACTCGTCAGAACAAGCTGCAGCTCGACAGTCCATCAAACTAGCTAGATCCCGTTTATTCCTTCCATTCTTCGAATTTCGAAGAACTTCATTGCTAAAGAGGCGACAGTGTGAATAATCTGACCAGACGGAGGATCATCGGGTTTCTTGGATCTGGTTGATATTTGGTATTATTATCACTGTGTTATATAGATATATTGTTATAACAATAGATAAATCCCTGTAGAGAAGGTGAATCCATGTACAGTTGGACGAAAGTGAGGCTAGATGTCTCTTCTTCTGTTCCGTTATTTCAGCAGATCGCTGACTGGATCACTAATGCAATATCAAAGGGAATCCTTGAGGAAGGCGATAAACTGCCGAACGAAATGGAGCTCTGCAAGGTATTCGACGTCAGTCGAATCACCGTCAGAAATGCTTTGATGAAGCTCCAGAGGGACGGGTATCTCTCTAGGCAGCGGGCCAAAGGAACCTTCGTTTCATCGCGGGCAATCACGTTCCAGTACGTCAGTGAAACGATGGGTCTTGGAGAGGAGCTAGTAAAGAAAAACATTGGCATTAAGGACAAGGTTCTGAGATGCGAGATTATCGGAGCGAACGAGATTATTGCTGAAAACCTTGGAATCTCCCCCGGGTCGAAGGTCTTCGCTTTGGAGAGGCTTAGAGTAATAAACAATGAGCCTTTGATAATCTCCAGAAACTTTATTTCTTACGATCTGGTGCCGGACGTTGAGAAGAATGACTTTAGCAAAGAATTCCTCTATTCTGTGCTCGAAAGACAATACGGAATTGTGATGCAGGAGTTTGTGAGATCCTTTGTCCCGATTATTCTGAATGATTCCGAAATGAAGATCTTCGGTTTGAAGAAGGACTGTTACCCCGCATTCAAGATAGAGAGCGTTACCTACGACAGTAACAGGAGATTGATTGAATACTACGAGGGTATTCAGCTGGGCAAGTATGGAAAGCTTACTGTACGTTCAAAGGGTATCTGAGAATTCGGAGGGGGTTTTGCTTTATGAGTAGTGATTTGGTAATGGCGATCGATATCGGGAGTACCGGGACGAAGGTCATCTGTGTCGATGCTTCCGGATCTATCGTTGCCAGTGCTAACACCCCTATCGATTCCTTCAGTCCCAGAGATGGATGGGTTGAGCACGATCCTATCCAGTTGTGGGATTCGGTAGTGAATTGCCTTGGGGAAATCCGGAACGATGTTTCGAGCAGTAGAGTGGCCGCGGTTGGGATAACTAATCAGCGCGAGACAACTGTAATCTGGGACAGGAAGACCGGGAGCCCAGTTTACAATGCCATCAGCTGGCAGTGCAAGCGTTCTGCCGACATTTGCAGAAGATACGCTCACCTTGAAGCGGAGATTGAGAAAAAGACAGGGTCACTCCTTGATGCTTATTATTCAGCCACGAAGATAGTCTGGCTTTTCGAGAACGTGGCTGATGTGCGCGAGCGCGCACTCAAGGGGGAGTTGCTTTTCGGCACCGTCGATTCCTGGATCATCTGGAAGCTCACAAATGGGGCCTCTCATAAGACAGACAGTTCTAACGCTTCTCGAACTCTCCTGTTCAACATAATCACAAATCAGTGGGATGATGCGCTTCTTAAGGAATTTGACATACCTGAGAAGATCCTTCCGGCGGTCGGCGATTCCGATTCACTCTTTGGAGAAGCGGTGGCACCCGCCGAGTTTTTCGTCAAGCCCATTCCGATAATGAGCTGTTTGGGGGACCAGCAATCGGCACTTTTCGGACAAACCTGCTTTGAAGAGAAAGAAGCAAAGTGCACATTTGGAACATGTCTGAATTTGGGAATCAACACAGGCAAGATCATAAGATCGGAAGCCAGAGGTTTGACTCCAACTATCGCCTGGAGGACCGGCGGCGAAATGACTTACAAAGTTGAAGGCGGAGTATACGTCGCAGGTTCTCTTCTAAATTGGCTGGTCAAGAAGGCTCGTCTCGCTTCGAGCGTTTCCGAGCTTACTGATCTGGCCCAAAGCGTCGACTCGGCCGAAGGGATAGCTTTCGTTCCCGCGTTCGTAGGACTTGCCGCTCCCCACTGGGATATGACTGCGCGGGGAATTCTCGCGGGTCTGTCTTTCAACCATGATGTTGCTCACATTTCCAGGGCCGCACTGGAGTCGGTTGCCTTTCAGACCTACGATGTTCTTAGAACTGCCCGCGAGGGGCTGGGTATAAGTGTTCAGAAATTGAATGTCGATGGTGGAATGGCAAAGAACGACTTCTTGATGCAGTTGGTTTCGGATATCTGCTCATGTTCTCTTGACAGAGCTGAATACCTGGAGAGCACGTCCATGGGCGCGGCGTATCTTGCTGGTGTATCGACCGGGTTCTGGAAGGATTATTCGGAGGTGAAAAGACTCCGGAAGACCGAGAGAGTATTCGAACCGCAATTGAGCGAAAGCAGAAGGGAAAACATGATCTCTGTCTGGAACAGAGCCGTTGAAAGGTCTAAAGGATGGAGTCAGTAGTGGAGAGTGATGATTGTGACTAACACAAGTCTACTTGAATTCTCAGGAATAGACATGAGATTTCCGGGGGTGCACGCTCTAAAGAATGTGAGTTTCGAGGTGAAAGAAGGAGAGGTCCATGCACTTCTCGGAGCCAATGGCGCCGGAAAGTCTACTCTGATAAAGATACTCGCCAGGGTATATCAGCAGACAGACGGAGAGATTTTTCTTAATGGAAAGAGCCTAAACAGTGCTTCTGCACAGAACATAAGGCAACACGGGATCGACTTTATATTCCAGGAGCTCGAGCTCGTTTCCAGTTTCACTGTAGCAGAGAATGTCCTTCTGGGAGACGAGGTAACTAAGGGCGCTCTCTTGAATCGGAGGGAGATGTCAAAGAAAGCTCAAGAAACACTTGATCAGCTGATTCCAGGGTTCATAGACGCTAGATCGCTTGCTAGAGACCTGACCGTAGCTCAGCAGCAACTTGTATGTATTGCAAGATCGCTTTACAGGAATCCAAAGATCCTTGTTCTGGATGAGCCGACTTCAAGACTTAGTTCATCGGAAGTGGACGCTCTATTTTCCGTAATTGACCGTCTGAAAAAGGAGAGGAATATTACTGCAATTTACATATCCCACAGACTGGAAGAGATCTACAGGATTGCCGACACTCTCACCGTTCTGAGAGACGGGGAGAAAGTCGTGACCTGCAAGGTAAACGAAATTACGACCAAGGAAATTATACGCAGCATGATGGGAAAAGAAATCGATGTTACCAAGAAGATGGAGAATCTTGCTCCCGGGTATGGTGAAAAACCTGCTCTAGAGGTAAGGGGGTTGAGCGACGGCAAGACTTTCGGGCCCATAGACTTCGATGTCTTCAAAGGCGAAGTCTTCTGTATTACAGGAGCAGTCGGAAGCGGAAAAACGGAACTGATAGAGACTATCTTCGGCCTGAGAAAAGCTGCAAGTGGAACACTCAAGATAAATGGCAAGAGCTGGGTTCCCAAGAGTCCTTTGCATGCCAAAAACAAGAAGTTGTCGCTTGTGCCGGAAGACAGAAGACTCAATGGTCTAGTGTATGACTTCTCGGTTAGAAAAAACATCTCTCTGGTGTCATTGAAGAAGCTGTCGAGGTTTGGATTCGTTGTCAACGTGAAAAAGGAGAAGGAAGTGGCAAAGAAGCTGGTAGAAGAGCTTTCCATAAAGACCGCCGGTCTAGAAACGGCGTCGAAATTCTTGAGCGGTGGAAACCAGCAGAAGGTAGTGTTTGCCAAGTGGCTTGTCGGCAACTCCGAGATCTACTTCTTTGATGAGCCTACAGTTGGGATAGACGTGAAGGGAAAAGAAGAGATATATGAAATCATACACAGTCTTGCGAAAGAAGGGAAGTCTGTTATTGTCACTACCAGCGATTTTGACGAAGCTCTAAGGGCATCGACCAGGATAATGGTGCTCTTTGCGGGGAAGGAGAAAGGACTACTTGATTCCGAAACTGCAGTTAAAGATGAGCTTCTATTGTTGACGATGGGGGGAAAAGTTAATGAGTGAGCTGGCTTTATCAAAAAAGAGTAAGGGCTTCGGTTGGTGGCTTGACAGAAGCGGTACAATCATGGCTTTCGTGTTCATGATTGTAATATTTGGCATACTTTCTCCATACTTCCTCCAGCCAGATAATGTAGTTAACATAATGATTCAGGTTTCCCCTCTCTTGGTCACGGCACTTGGAATAGTCTTCGTAAATATGGCAGGTGAGAGCGATCTTTCTCTCGGAGGAGTTCTTGGCCTGGGTGCCACTCTGTACTGTGGATTCCTGAAATCAGGAATGCACCCTGCGGCATCTCTCGTGGCAGTAATCGGGATCTGTGTTTTGTTTGGGATTCTTAATGGTTTTCTGGTTGCGTATCTCAGGTTGTCTTCATTCATAGTTACTACGGCAGTTATGTTCATTGCTATGGGTCTTGAGAAGTCTTATAACAACGGATTCAGTATATGGATCAGAGACGATCGAGTAACCGCGTTCGCTAACGGAAGCTTCTTGGGGATCCCGAATCTCGTTCTTCTGGCTGCTATCATTTATTTGCTGACGCATCTGCTTCTCCATATGACAAGATTCGGAGTTCATACCCAGTCAGTTGGGGAGAGTTTCGAGACGGCAACACTTATGGGTATAGCAGTAAAGAGGCTGAAGTTTTCCTCCTTTGTTATAGCGAGCGCTTTCTACGCGCTGGGCGGGATTATGTATGCCATGAGGAGTTCAGGAGCGATTATCTACTCCGGACAGAAGGTATTGCTTCCGGCCTTAGCAGTGACTTTCGTTGCTAGAACGGTCCTGGGTGCAAAGCGACCGAATACCTTTGGGATAATTATCGGCGCACTTCTCTTAGGGGTCATAAACAATGCATTTACGCTCATGGGGGCAGAGTTCTACTTGATTCCTATAGCTCAAGGGATTGTTCTGGTTGCTGCAGCTGCGATAGCTACCATAAACAAGAGGGACATTCAGCAGGAGAAGCTCGACTAGGAGGGGTCTGTAAATGAAAGAGAATGGAATTACATACGATGGGAGCCAAAGAGACAGCTTGCAGAATAAAATCAGAGTCTTCTTGATGAAGTATCTGATTGTGGTCATATTCTTCGTGATGGTCGTAGTCTTTTCGATTGTTTCTCCTTCGTTTTTGAGAGTGTCTAATCTCAGATCAATAATGGTACAGACAAGTATGCTTTCGATTGTCGCTTTCGGAATGACTTTGGTAATGATAGGCGGAGGGGTGGATCTCTCGATTGGTTCCATTGCGGGTCTTGCGACGATTTTCGGAGTTACTATGATGGTCTACTCGGGCCTGCCGGCGATCCTCGGAATTCTTCTTGGCCTGCTTATAGGTGGTCTTGTCGGCTTTTTCAATGGGCTTCTGGTCTCGAGATTCAATGTTGCGCCGTTTGTTGCAACTCTGAGCACGATGTTCATTGCTCAGGGGCTTCAGTTTGCGATCAGACACGGCGAGAGTATAGGCTATGGTTTCCCAGCAGCTTATATAAGCATGGGAAGTGGAAGAGGGGGGTTTCTCTCCATTCCCACTCCAATATGGATATTCATAGCGGTACTTGCTATCATGCTCTTCATAACCGAGTTCACCACCTACGGGAGATATGTGCGCGCCATAGGCCTCAACCAATACGCTTCAAAGTATTCGGGCGTGAGAGTAAGGCTTCTTACGCTATCTACCTATGCTATCGCAGGCGTTCTGGCGGCCCTTTCGGGATTGATTTTGGGAGCCAGTCAATCCTATATTCAGCCCTATATAGGAGATAGCTTTTTGCTCGATTCTCTCGTTGTGGCACTTCTTGGCAAGGCTGCTTTTGCCGGTTACGCTTCCATTCTTGGAACAGTTTTCGGGGCGCTCTTCCTGAAGAGCCTGGAAACAGGAATGGCTATGCTTGGCGCTCCAGGGATGATACTGAACATCTCGAAAGGGGTCCTGCTTCTGGCCGTTCTGCTCTTGAGCATTGTTCAGCGGCAATCCTTGTCAGTAAGGAGGGTTGCGCATGAACAATAGTCTCATTCTCGCCGTTGATTGCGGAACCAGTAGTGCCAGAACAATTATCTTTGACGCCGCAACGGGAAAGCAGATGAGCGTCGCTCAGATTCCCTGGCAAAGAACCGAGGACGATCACGGGGCCACCAGATTTGACACTGAGGGCAACTGGAAGATTATTTGCAGTTGCATTAGAAAGAACCTTGAGGATTTCGACGCAAAGAACATTATAGCCATTACCACGACAAGTTTCAGGCATGGACTTGTTTGCATTGATAGGGACGGCTCGGTTGTTTTTGCGTGTCACAATGCGGACCCTCGATCTGACGAGCAAGTCAAGAGATTGAACGAGACTGGTCTTGCAGAAACAGTTTTCCGAATTACGGGCGACTCTCCGACCATAAACGCACTGCCAATTCTGATGTGGCTGAGAGAGAACCACCCCGAAAACTTCTCGAAGATCTGGAAGGCACTTTCGGTTGCCGGGTGGGCGTCGTACAAGCTCAGTGGAAAGACAGCGGTGGAACCTTCGATGGCTTCAGCAACATGCCTGTTCGATGTCAAGAAATTGGAGTGGTCAGAAGAGGTTCTCAAGATTGCCGGATTTGGTCCCGAGATACTTCCGGATCTTGTGCCGTCGGACTCCAAAGTCGGTTCCGTTACGAAGAAAGTGGCGTTTGAGACAGGGCTTCTTGAAGGGACGCCTGTATTTGTGCCTATTGGAGATACACAGGCCGCCATGATTGCTACAGGTGACATTACTCCGGGGAGATCTTCGCTTATCGGAGGCACCTTCTGGTTGGAGGCTCAGACAACCGGCGAACCGATTACCGATGAAGCTCTCTTCTTGAGAACGCAGTGTCACTGCGTCAAAGATGTGTGGTTTAACGAAGGTTGCAGCTTCTATGTCGGACCATTTATAAGTTGGTTTGTCAAAACATTCGGATGTGAAGATTCGGAAGGCGAAGTAGTTTTTGGTAGAGACTTCGATGAACTGACTAGAAAAGCGGCCCTCGTTCCTCCGGGCGCTTATGGATTACAGGCGATCTGGTCGAATCTGACCAATGTAAGTAACTGGAGGCATTGTGCGCCAGCCTTTCTTGACTGGGACATACTGGAACCTTCCCGGTCGTCGAAGGAGGTGTTTTTCAGAGCAATTCTTGAAATGGCAGCGATGCTTGCATTTGGCGATTTTGAAAGGATCAGGAACGTCACTGGTCTTTGGCCCAGTTCGATGAGTTTTTCCGGAGGGGCAGCCTCAAATGAACTGCTGGCCCAGATACTGAGCGATGTTATGGAATCAAAAGTCACCGTATTCGATTCAAGCGAATGTTCTGCTCTAGGAGGTGTAATGATTGCCAGTGCGGCGAGCGGGATTTACGATTCGCTGGAGTCTTCTGTGAAGTCAATGTCGAAGATCAAGACCGAATATCTGCCTTCCGTTGAAGTCAACCAGGTTTACAAGGCTAAGTACAGAAGATGGAGATCAATCTATGATAGTCTTCTTAGACTATCCGATGATGGACTGACAAAGTATTTGTGGATAGCAGCTGGTGCAAGAAAATACACTTGAGGAGGTGTTTTAGTGAAGAAGTTTGAAATTGGAAAGCTACCCGTTTATCGTGCGGCCCCGCCCAATGTAAGAGATAACCTAATCCTTGTTGATAAAGAGGTGGGCGCCGAGAATCTCTCGGTAGGTATAGGAATTTACCGCAAGGGACAGGCTTCAGAGTTTCATACTCACGTGACTGAAGAAGAGGTAATGATTTACCTCAAAGGAAAAGGAATTATGAAGACAGCCGATGGAGAGGAGGTGGAACTTGCTGCGGGAGACGTTACTTATGTTCCTGGAAACGAGAGTCACAAGTTGATCAACACCGGTGATGAAGACTTTGTATTTCTGTTCATCTATTCCCCTATGGGACCCGAGAGAAACATCCGAAAGTGGGACATTGTGAAAGACCTAAACTATTCTTTGGAGGATCTCCGATAATCCCCTTAGAATTGCAATGTCCGCCAGTCTCACGGGCCCACAGAGGAAGACTGCGATATGTGTAGAAATTATACCACAGGGAAAAAAGGGAGGTATCTTAGGTGAAAAAGACAATTTCTCTACTGATAGCAGTGATGCTTGCAGCAAGCATTTTCTTGGCTTCCGGTCCAATAATCGGGGCGGCTAGTCAGCATTTGAACAATGACTGGAACAGAGGAGTAGTTAAGGGCTTGAAAGACGCTTTTGAAGCATACGGGTATGAGTTTATCCACACAAATGCCAGAGGAGATACTGGTCAGCAAGTGGCAGACGTGGAAAACTTCCTTGCCAGGAAAGTAGATGCAGTCATTATTGCCGGCGGCGAAGGCCCCGCATTCGAACCAGTTATGAAGAAGCTCCAGGAGGCAGGTATTCCTGTCATAACAATTGATATCCCTTCTCAGTACACCTTGTGTAATGTAACTTCGGACAATTTCAATGCCGGTGAAAAACTTGCCCTCTACACAGTAAACAAGCTCGGCAAGAAGGGAAACATAGTTGTTTTCGACACCCCCGGCTGGTATAGCTTGTTGGTCAGAAGCAGAATGCTTGATACAGTTGCTATGGACTATCCTGACATCAAAATCGTTGCCAGATTCGAGTGTTCGGTAATCGATTCGGTCAACAGCAGTTATGAACAGATGAGAAGCTATCTGCTTTCGAATCCAAATGTGAATTCAGTTTACTGTACCTGGGGTCTTCCGGCACTCGGAGCTTCTAAAGCGATAAAGGAGCTAGGCCTCGAAGATAAGATCTTTGTGACCTGTGTCGACGCTGACCAGGCGGTAGTTCATGAAATGATGCTTCCCAACTCTCCGCTCACAGGAGTAGTTGGTCAATACCCTGAGAAGCTGGGACAGATAGCGGTCCAAATGGCAGATTTAGCGATTAAGGGCGAAGCTGACAAGCTCCCTGTCGAAGCTTATGCTCCAATAATCCTAATAGAAAAGGACGCTCCCGAGATCTGGTTTGCAGGTTTGGAGAGAATGCTGCCGGCCCAGGCCTGGGAGGCACTTTACCCGGCGAATTAATGCATTGTTTTGGCTTCCGGCATTCAGCCGGAAGCCATTTCTATCGTTAGGAGAGAAGGATTGTGGAGAAAAGACTCGAAAGAGCTGCCGTTGTAACAGGTGCAGCGAGAGGAATTGGACTGGCCATAGCAAACAGTCTGCTCAGAGATGGATTTCTTGTCTTGGTGACAGACATCGACGAAATTGCATTGAATCAGGCCGACTATGAGTCTCAAGAAACGGATCGGATTCTGAGGATCCCGTGCGATGTTTCAAGGGAAAGAGATGTTCTTCTTCTTTTCAAGGAAGTCGAGTCCAGGTTTGGTTGTCTCGGTGTACTTGTTAACAATGCAGGCATTCAGACTCATGAGCTGGTCGAAGAAATGGATGAGAATTCCTGGGACAGGACTATCCAGATAAATCTCAAGAGTGTCTTTCTTTGCACGAGGAGTGCTATTCCGCTTATGAAAAAGTCTCGTTGGGGAAGAATCATTAACATTTCTTCCATGTCATCCGTACGAGGTTCATACAGGCATGCTCATTACTGTGCATCAAAGGCCGGTGTTGTGGGATTTACGAAGGCAGTCGCTCTAGAGGTTGGAGAGTACAACATTACTTCCAACGCAATTTGCCCAGGAACTATTGAAACCAGAATGATTGAAGAAACAATGAAGATCAAGAGGGAAAAGTGGTTGGAAGAAATCCCCATGAAGAGATTCGGAAAGCCTGAGTACATAGCAGATATGGCCTCATTCTTAGCATCTGACAAAGCTTGTTGGATTACTGGCCAATCAATACACGTTAATGGAGGAATAGTCACACCTTGAAAGGGGATGAGTTGCATTGAGTGAAGAAAGCTTGACGAGAATGATTGATTCAACGATGTTGAAACCCGACGCAACAAAGAGGGACATCGAAGAAGTTTGCAGGCTGGCCATGGAATACAAATTTATGACTGTTGCTATTGGGGCTTCCTGGATTGAGTACGCGTCGGAGATATTGAAGGGTTCAGAAGTAGGAGTTGATGCACCGGTAGGCTTTCCGAACGGCTATTCTACAACTGAATCGAAAGTATTTGAAACAAAAGATGTCCTATTGAAAGGTGCAAGTGAAATAGATATGGTCATAAACATAGGTTGGCTGAAGAGCCAGATGTACGATGAAGTGAAGAATGAGATATTGGCTGTAAGAGATGCGGCCAAAGGCGTAGTCATGAAAGTCATTCTGGAAGTTCATTACCTGACAGATGAAGAAAAAAGGATAGGAGCTAACATAGTTGCAGATGCCGGGGCCGATTTCGTGAAAACATCTACAGGTTTTGCCGACACCGGCTGCACTGAATCCGACGTTAAGCTCCTGCTGGACGAGGTGGGAAACAGGATCCAGGTCAAAGCGTCAGGCGGCATAAGAAAGCTTAGGGACCTTCTTAGATACCATGAGCTCGGTGCGACGCGTTTTGGGGCAAGCAATGCACATCTCCTGATCGATGAATTAAGGAAGACGCCGTTTTATTGATGCGTAAGAGAAGGCATCATTGCTTTTGGTTTTTTGAGTAATGCAAGGGGATTTTCGGGTTGGTTTTCAGTGTTTCGTACAGAGAACTAGCGTCTCGTTTTTTGCTCGAAAGCAGGTAAGATAGATATGAAAGCCAACCTTTTTTGTTTAGGAGTGGGGGAAATGCTTTTAGAAGAGTTTAGAGATAGGGTCAAGAGCTTGAGAGAGCTAATAGCTGCCAGAAGTGCAAGCGCCCTTTTATTGAGCAAGTGCTGTAATTTCTCATGGTTCACTTTCGGAGCCAGGAGTCACATTACCCTGAACTCCACCGAGGGAGAAGCCTCAATTCTCATAACAGGGGACCGCGTCTACATGATCACAAACAATATTGAAAAGCAGAGAATTCAGGAGATCGAGCTGGATGAAAGTCTTCTCGGAGAATTCGGGTTTCTTGAGTATAGCTGGTTTGAGCCCTCCGGAGAGAAAAGGCTGCTGGACAGCGTGGTTAACGGGAAGCTTATATCGGATACGGGAAGATACTCAAGCGAGTATGTTGATATAACACCCATGCGGAGCGTCTTAAGTGAGACGGAAATCGACACGTACAAAGCTCTGGGAAGAGAGTGCGATGAAATCTTCTCCCTGATAGTGCCGGATTTGAATCGACATATGACTGAGCTGGAGGTTCAAGGGCTTTTCTATAGGGCCATGGCAGAGAGGGATATAGAGCCGGTGTTGACACTGGTCTTCTCGGAGGAGAGCTCTCTCAGTTACAGACACAATCTTTCGCGAGATGTCAGACTGGGGAAGAGAGGCTTCGCGAGTATCTGTGCAAGAAAACGAGGGCTGATAATCTCTTCGAGCAGGTCTTTTCTGTTTGAGGCATCAGATGATATCAGGAGGCAACACGAACAAAACTGCCTCATCGATGCAAAAGTTATCGGATGCTCGAAGCCAGGAGTGAAGCTTTCACAGGTTTTTGAGAGGCTAGTAGAGGCCTATGAAACGGCTGGCAGGGCAGGTGAATGGAAACTTCATCACCAGGGAGGAACTGCGGGTTACCTCCCCAGAGAGGTGATTGCTAACCTGAAGAGTGATATCGTTCTCCAAATTGGAAACGCGGTTGCCTGGAACCCGACAATTAGAGGCACGAAGTCCGAGGATACTGTACTTGTAGGCAAGTCACAGAACACGATTCTGTCATTTCCCGATTCGAGCTCCTGGCCGGCTCTTGAATTCGAAATAGACGGTGTATCAGTTAAGAGGCCTGAGATTGTTATTGTTGACTGAGCGACAGTATCAGACCGAGAATCGCTTTTTTCATAATTGACTTATCAAGTTTCATTTGAGTCAACGAATAAGAGTTATAATGAATTGGGCATGGTTTTCTCTTGTCTAAAACAAAGAGCAGACCATAAAAAGGGGTCTTGTTAAGATCCCTTTTTTGAAATGCATAGACCTTGTGCTAAAATGAATTCCGTTCAGCGGGACGGAGGGATCTCAATGAAAACAGTAGTTACGAACAAAAAGGCACGTTTCCAGTACCATCTTATGGATTCATACGAAGCCGGGATCGAGCTTGTCGGCACGGAAGTAAAATCTCTGCGCCTTGGTGGCGCTTCTTTGATAGATGCCTATTGCAAGATCGAAAATGGAGAGATCTTTCTTCTGGAATGCAATATCAGTCAGTATACACATGGAAATGTTTGGAATCACGAGCCGCGCAGAAAACGAAGGCTCCTTATGCATAGGAAGGAGATACTGAGGCTCGATCAGAAGATCAAAGAAAAGGGATTGACGATTATTCCTTTGAGGATATATTTCAACGAAAGAGGAAAGGCGAAGGTTGAGATTTCGCTTGCAAAGGGAAAGAGGCTTTTCGACAAGCGGGAAGATATCGCGAAGAGGGATGTTGAAAGAAGGATGCGTCAACGGACAGACTTGTGAATAATTTTGCTTCCTGGGCGTATTTTTCTTCCGAATAGAGCAGCAATAATGGCTTTGAACCTCAATACTGTTGTGGTATAATCAATCTGTCATATAGTGCCAATAACGCCAATAGCTTTGCAATTATTAAGGGGAGGTGTATTTATGAAGAAAGTCGCTTTAGTAGCTTTGCTCCTTTTTGCGGTCTCACTGGGTCTCTCTACGCCTAAAGCGCTTATAGGTGGTGGTTTTGGAATCAATGCCACTAATCCAGTTTATCAGCCAGAGAGATGGGGTGCCGGTGCTTTTGATCTCTCTCTTCAGCTTCCATTTACTGATAAGATTGGAACCATGTTGAGTGCTCAGGCTGCAATCAGATATCCGACCAATAAGATTGGCCTTTTAAATGCTGACATTTACTTTCAGGTTCTCGAGACGCTCAATCTGAAGGTGAGGCTGCTTGTTAGTGTGGGTTCAGTTCAGGATACCATAGCCGGTCAACAGTCCTGGGAGATAGGAATACTTGATCTAGGAGCTCCTCATCTTGCTCTCGGTGGTGGGTTCCAGATAATGACACCGATCACTGACAAGATGATTCTCAATGGATTTGCCAGGGGTTACAGAGTGAAAGACTATCAGACTCGCCAGGAGGGAGACTTCCCCGGCGGAGATTACTGGCCCCTTCCCGAGTTCTTCTCTGTAGGACTTGGAGTACTCTACGAATTCTAATCAAGAGCTAAAGAGGCTTTTTTGAGCAAGTATTTTTTGCTATTCTTTGTTCTATTTTTTTCTATTGTTGGTTTAGCGGTAACGGGTTACGACAAATTCTTACATTATTCTGTTAGTTATACCGCCTTTGGACTTTCAAGTTACCTTCTTGGGGACACAGGCGGTTTTGCCTTTACCGCATTACTGGGTGTGGGGAAGGAAGTCTGGGATCTGATTTCAGGCAGAGGTTCCGCGGAGGTTGGAGACCTCATCGCAGACTTTGCAGGCATAGCATCAGCCTATAGTTTTGTTCACAGCCTGCCATTCAGGCCGATAATAATCTTTAGATGGGTATTCTAGAGGGCAATTCATTCATGTTGAGTTCCGGTCAGCGGCCAATCGGCAGGTTTCTGGATGCCGTGTTTCTCTGCCAGTGTTGTGAGCAGTAGTTTTGTCTTGTTATCCAGTTCTATTCCCGACTCTAGAGATCTGTCCCTTGCTAATGCCTCTTTCTCTCCGTGATAGTAGATCTTTTCATGACCCTTGGCTTTATCACTTGAAACGATTTCGTCGACTATCCTTTCCATGTGTCTTACTAGGTGTGAAGCTTCTCCAAAGAGCTTAAGGTCTAAACAGCCAAAGAAGTGGCACACGCCAGCCTGGGAACTCGAGTAAGTCTTTGCGCTCCAAGTCCCCAAAGATAGCCCGGCAGACAGCAGATCTACAAGAAGCGCCATCCCAAACCCTTTGTGACCACCAAAATCCTCATCGGATCCTCCCAAGGGAAGAATACCTCCGGAGTTTCGATTGTTGAAGTTGTTCAGAACCCTTCTGGGAGAGGTTGTGCTACTACCTGTTTCATCCACTGCCCAGCCATTTGGAATGTCTCTTCCCAGCCTATCGTAAACCTCTAATTTTCCCCTGGTCACAACGCTAGTAGCCATATCCAGTATGAAATCCTTCTTCGATCCAGGGATGGCTACTGAAAAGGGATTTGTTCCGAGAATGGCCTCCTTCCCGAAAGTCGGAACGACGAGAGGGTAGCTGTTGGTCATTGCTATCCCTATCATCTTTTCTGAAAGCGCCTTTTCGGAATAATAGGCTGAGATTCCGTAGTGATTTGAGTTTCTGACCGAGACAAGGCCGATCATCGACTTCTTCGCTTTGGTTATTGCAAGATCCATCGCGTAGTTGGAAACACATTGTCCTGGGCCGCCGTTACCGTCAATTGTGGCCGAAATCGGAGTATCATGTACTATCGATGGCTTGGAATCGAGCAGGATATTTCCGCTATCTCTTTCCTTAATGTACCTACCAAGTCTTGCAACACCATGTGAAGGAATGCCACGCAAATCAGCTTCCAACAAAACGTCCACTATTTCATGAGCGGCCTCTATGTTGAAATTCTCGGAAAGAAGGATCTCTTCGCAGAGCTTCCTGAGGTTTTCATATGCTACGAGTCTACCCATAATTACCTAGTCCTTTCAAAGTAGTTCCTTGCTATTTCTACATAAAGCCTTCGGGCCCTATGGACTTCTTCAAGTTTCACATATTCGTTCGACCTGTGCGCCATTGAGGGGCTTCCGGGACCTAGTATTACTGTCTCAATCCCTTGCGATGCAGTAAAGGCACCGTCAGTGAAGTAGGTCATTGAGAGCTCTTCGGCTTTCAGGGCTTTCTTTTTGAGCACTTCCTTAACAGATTCAGTGAGAGTGCCTGAAGAGGAGAAAGACTCCCTGTTGAGCAAAATGATTTTCTCTGATTGATTGTATTTGCTTAGAACGGAATCTACGAGAGCGATGATTTCTGAAGAATCTGTGTTCTCTGCAAAACGAATGTCGATAACACATTCGGCCTCATCGGGAACGGTATTTTCTTTTGATCCACCTCGAATGATGTTCAGGCTCTCAGTAAGGCCTTCTGTTTTCCCTAGAACCTGAGAAAGCTCATTGTAGGCACTGAAAAGCCTTGTAACTGCGTTAACTCCGTTTTGCGGTTGCGAACCGTGCGCTGATTTGCCTTTGAATTTCAGTTTAAGCCAGAGCGCTCCCTTCTCTCCGGTGGCAAGTCCTAAAGAAGTGGGCTCACCAATCAGCACAGCCGAGATGTCGAATGGTTTGTGTTCAAGAAAGTACTGTATTCCCGAGCAACCGACTTCTTCGTCGCACGTGGCAAGAAGAGCCACGTTTCCGCAGAACTCCCTATCTTCCGAAAGATCTACAAGCGCCGCAATTAAGGCCGAAAGACCACCCTTCATATCTGCGGAACCTCTGGCATAGAGCTCCCCGTCTATCTGTTCAGGTTTGAAAGGATCGGTATTCCAGTTTGAACCGGCGGGTACAACATCCATATGACCGGAGAAGACTAAATATGAGATTCGGGGATCGCGTTCGATCCTTGCAAGGAGATTCGAACGGTTATCGGCAACTCGGTGAATCTCTACGCTCACTTCTTTTCGCGTGAGAGTTCTCTCGATTATCGATACGGCGAGATCTTCATTACCCGGAGGATTCGTTGTGTTGGCAGAGCATAACTCAAAAAGAAGACTTTCGAGTTGGGAATCACTGTAACTCATAGTTTTATCCCCACATTCCAGATTGAGAAATCATCCTGTCCAAGAATCTCTGATTTAGTCTTTTCGCCGTTAGCAACTCTCAGAACAAGTTCGAAAAGCCTCTTTCCGCCTTCTTCTAATGTCTCTTTTCCGGAGATTATCGCACTGCAATCAAAATCGATGTTCATCTTCATCTTTTTAGCCGTTTCGTGGTTTCCAGTTATTTTTATAACAGGTGCTATCGCATTGCCTGTAGGAGTTCCCTGCCCGGTAGTAAAAAGCACAACTGTAGAGCCACCGGCAACCATTCCTGTGACAGATTCTACATCATATCCGGGCGTATCCATAAGGTAAAGACCTGGCTCCGGATCAATTAATTCGCCGTACTCTTTAACACCTACTATCGGTACTTTGCCGCCCTTAATCATTGCTCCAAGCGACTTTTCTTCAAGTGTGGTCAGTCCTCCCCGTACGTTCCCAGGAGAGATGTTGTTGGGGACGTTTTCTTTATCCACCACATCGCGGCTGTTCTTCATGCTTTCATCAATCATTCTCTTTAGCATCCCTGCAAATCGCCTCTTCATTTCTTCGTTTTTCATTCTCTCAAAGAGGAGGTGTTCTGCACCGACCAGTTCAGTGGTCTCAGAGAGTATCACACGACCTTCTTCTCTCCATAGAATGTCGGCAGCCTCGCCGACTACAGGATTGGCCGACAAACCCGAAGAGAAGTCGGAACCACCGCATTCCATGCCTAGGACAAGTCTTGAAAGCGGAACTTCCTCTCTTTCACTCTTCGAAGCTTCCTCTACCATTTTCCTGACAATTGCAGTTCCCCTTTCTACAGCTTCTACGGTTCCGTAGTCTTGAACCATTATTAGTCCGGCCGGTTTTCCGCTGTCTAGAATCACGTCCCTCAGTTCATGTGGGGACACCCTTTCACAACCGAGCCCAACAACAAGAACGGCTGCCACATTAGGATTTAGCGCAGTATTAATCAGCGTTCTTCTAGTCTGCTGAAAGTCCTCTCCCAGTTGAGCGCAGCCTTGATTGTGGCAGGCCACTACCGATCCGGGAACAGCGGCCGAAATCTTTCTGGCAACATTCGAAGAGCAAAGAACACTGGGGAGAACGAGGACGTGATTTCTCACTCCAACACTTCCGTCACTTCTTAAATAACCCATCATGGTCTTCATAATATCTGGCCTAAGCCCTGTCACCTCCCTCTTTGATCTCCGTTCGTTCGCTTACAACATTTTGGATGTGAACATGCTGGCCCGTCGAGATGTTCGAAGTTGCAATCCCTATCTTGTTATTGTATTTGATTATTCTCTCGTTTCTTTTGATGTCTCTCACAGCGACTTTGTGACCGAAAGGTATTTCTTCCTTCGCAACCAGAATCTGCAATCCGGAAATACCCTTCACCTCTATCTCTTCGCCGATATCCACTTTCTCAAGCACCGTTGCGACATTGTCGTTTAAAGACAGCAAAATAGCATGCTTCATTTCTAATCCTCCAATTGGGCAAAGCTTTCTTTGGCAGCATAGTCAATATGGTTGGAACTGAGTATAGAACATATCATATTCATTGAGTGCTTGAGATGAACTTCCAGGGCAGCAGAAGCCTTCTCCAGGTCTCCTTCCAGGATGCTCTGCGCGATTTTGAAATGTTCCTCCATCTCGTTAATTATCCAGTCTTTTTGCTGTTCAAGAAGGTGGTATTTGATCACGTTCCGCATTCTGGCGAGCAGTATCGAGATCTTCGACATCATTTCAATTAGATATTCATTATTGCATTTATTGAGTATCTCCCTGTGCAGCCTGTAGTCAATATCATAAGGAACTTTGTTCTTTGTCTCCTCCGGTTCCGAGAGGTGTCTTCTCATCCTCACGATCAGATTCGATATAATCTCTCTGTCGATCCGATTAATTGATTCACTCAATGCAAGTTTCTCAAGCACAAGCCTTATCGGGAATAGTTTTCTGACGTCATTTTCGAGAATCTCCTTTACGTAAAAACTCTTGGCTGCTCCCGGTGCGACAAGACCATCTTCCTTCAGCCTGTGAAGAGCCCCCCTTACCGGAGTAGAAGAAACGCCGTAGATTCTCTTCAGCTTCTCGATCGTCAATCTCGCTCCGGGAGGGATTTCCAGCTCTACGATGCTATCCCTCATTGATCTGTAGAGCTGCTGCTGGATTCCCTGAAAGTGATTTGTGTCTGCCAATCTGTTCAAAGTGATCCCCCCAGGATTTGAGGGAAAGCTTTCAGAAATGAAGCAGTTTCCCTTAGAGTTTCTATCTGATCTTCATCACAGAAGACCTCGACACTGTATTCACCGACATAACTCGATTTGCTCAGCATTTTCAAGAAGCTCTGAAAATCAATCGCGCCCCGCCCCAGAGGTTTGTGATTCGTATCTGCTAGGTGAACGTGTTTTATCAGCTCGATGTTCGAACTTACAAAAGCGGGATCCTTCAACTCATCGAAATGGTCAGAATCAAGGAGAATTCCAAAACTCTTTAGCTCTCTCTCAGAAAGAAAAGAGGCGGCTTCGACACAGTTATTAAGGATCGGGCAGACCACCTTCCTCAATGGTTCTATCAAAACGGACAACCCCTCGAGTTCACTTCTCACATATGAATCGATTTTTCCCAGCGACTCTCCAAGCCTCTCGAGTGACCTCTGGAGGCCGTCGGACCATATTACTCCCCTAAGTCTGCCGATATTAAGGTTAACTCCTAGAGCATGTGCCTTCTTGGCTGCCTGCAAAAAGGAGTTCAGCGCTCTCTTTCTTTCGTTCGCGTCTATGTGGTTCAGGTAAAGGCCGGCAGTTCCTGCCATCTCGCCAGTGCAGAGAAATATGCACTTCAAAGAGTACTGTCGCTCGAGTCGCTTCAGTTTTTCAACATCCACTTTTTCGGGTTCGGCGATCATGAGCTCAAAAGAGTTGAAACCGGCACCCGCCACTGCGGCGAGCGTCTCTTCCAACCTGCCGGTGAGGCCAGTGACCTTTGCACTGGCCGGAATATCCTCGTTGGCCACCATAAAGCTTACTGCCATCTCTTTCACCTCAGCCCACCGCACTCACTAGTGCCATTGAGAGCGAAACCGCTTTTGCGAATTCATTGTCGCTCCTCGATGTGAGAACAACGGGGAATCCTGCTCCCAAAAGGAGCCCGGCCGTCTTGGACTTGCCTAGATGTACGAGCCCTTTAATAAGGTTGGCCGCTGATTCAAGATTAGAACAGACCAGTATGTCGGCCTCGCCTCCGACCTTAGACGTAATTCCCTTCTTCAGTGCCGCTTCCTTTTTCAGGGCAGTATCTATGGGCAGGGGGCCGTCCACGAGACACACTCCAAATTGCCCTCTTTCCGCCATTTTAGACAACACGGCTCCTTCAACGAGGTCGCGATTTGTTACCGACACTCGCTCATTTATACCGATTACCGCGACCCTTGGTTCACTTATTCCGATCGATCTTGCAAACTCAACGGCATTCCTGAGTATCTCTGCCTTTTCCTTCAAATCAGGTGCAACGTTGACCGTCCCATCAGTTATGAAAAGCAGTTTTGGATGCTCGGGGACCTCCATACAGGAAATGTGACTTATAAGCTTTCCGCTAGCCTTTACCCTGGGGCTCTTGAAGAGCTCTCTCAGAAACACGGTGGTATTGATGTCGCCTTTCATTAGGACGGCGGGAGTATCTCCCTCCAAAGCAGCGACTGCATTTGAAGCATTATCTTCTTCGGATTCTCCTTCGACAACACGCGCCGTGTTCAGAAACCCTTCAGATGCCGCTTCCTTTATCTCTTCCAATCTTCCGAAGAGAGTGAATTCAAAATTGCCGTTAGAGGAGGCAGTTGATTCTATGGTCTTCATCGTCTTTCGATCATGCGGCTGCACGCAATTTACTCTCACGCGCTTCTGCAACTTACTTGCTTCAAGAATGAACTCAGAAAGGGAATTAATCATCGATCATCACCTCAGTATTCCAGGGCCTCTTCGATCCCCTGTATTACTCTGTGCGCTCCTTCGGCAAGGCTTTCCATCTCGTATTCTCCCGGGAAAAGAAGAACTCTTATACCCTTCAGTTTCGCAAGAAGTCTTTCTCTGACGTAGTCACACTTCACTACGCCGCCCGTAATGGCAAGGGCGTCGGGAACTCCGTCAAATACCGCCAGCAGACTGTATGAGTATTTTGCAATATTGTAAATGTACGCTTCAAGCGGCATAGAATCGATTTCTCCATTTTTGACGCCTTCGGCGATCCGTTCAACGTCGCGCATTCCGAAGTGGGAAAACAGACCGCCCCTGTGAGCCAGGTATTCGAGATAATCGTCTCTCGAGCGAGCAAACTCCGCCAATTCGTGAGTCGGGAGGGCGCCCGCTCTTTCCACAGAAAAGGGACCTTCCTTGTCGCTGTTATAGAGATCGACCATCTTTCCGTTCAGATGGGCGCTTACCGAGGAACCACCACCTAAATGGGCCACTATGAGCTTCGCTTCTTCGTACCTCTTTCCCAGTTCAGTCGCAGCTTTCTTCGCGACTGCCTTCATGTTCAACGCATGGGAGAGTGAGTTTCTTCTGATCTCCTCTATTCCCGTTATTCTTGCCCACTCGGCGAGTTCGTCCACACTGATCGGGTCGACGGTGAAAGCCGGCATTCCGAATTCCTGAGCCAGTTCAAAAGCTATCACGACCGCTGTGTTTGCAGGGTGAATGCCCTGAAGGCCCTTTCTGGCGTCATTGACCATCTCTCTGTTGATGCGGTAAACTCCGGAATTCAGAGGTTTCAATCTTCCTCCTCTGGCCGCCACGGCAGTCAGTTGGGATGGTCTTATCCCGTTTCTGTCCAGTTCTTTGAGGATCTGATCCTTCCTTATTGTGTACTGATCGGGAAAAAGGGGAAGCTCGAGCATACCATCGCCAAGAGAAAGCGTCTTCTTGAACACTTCATTCCCATCTTTGAAGACGGCCACCTTGGTTGATGTCGAACCGGGATTTATGACGAGAATCAGACTCATTTCATGTAATCTCCGACTATTCTCTTGAATTCGTCAAGTTCGAGGACCGTGTTTCTTATTCTTCCTTCCTTTCGCACAATTTCCGTCAGTTCTTCAAGCTGGTCTTCTGTCGCCTGTATGCCCAATCTCTTCAACCAGTATTTTATGCTTGCCTGACCGCTGAAGGCGCCGAGCTTCACGTCTATCTCGCCCATTCCTACGAGCGAAGGAAGGTACGGGGTCATGGCGGCGTTAATTCCGGCCGCATTCAACTTGTCGATTGCATCAACTACGATGCCCGATTCGACCCAGAAGAGACGCTTCCCAACGACCGGCTTATTGTTCGCCACCGGGATTTTCGAAATATCCTCGACCAGTCGCGAAGTGTATCCGATCTTCCTCAGATCGACTCCTGTATCTATCCCCATCAGGAGTTTCAGGCCGGCGGCGACCTCTTCGGTAGCTACGTTGCCCGTCCTTTCGCCAAGCCCGTTGATCGAGCTGTGAATGCCTGATACACCGGCTCTTACTGCGGCGAAAACCGATCCCATTGCGAGGCCGAATTCATTGTGAACGTGGAACTCCAGCGGGATGTCCGGAATGGCCTTCCTAAGCTCAGTGAAGATGAACTCGATTGCAAATGGGGAGGCGACTCCAAAGCTATCCACAAAGACAATACTCTCCGGTTTTGCTTGCTTTGCCACTTCTGTGAAGACTTTCAAGACATAATCTGGGGTCGATCTTGTTGCGTCCCAGCCCATGAAGGTCGGCTTCATGCCCTGTTCCTTCGCGTAGAGTATTGCCGAAACGACTCGGTCGATCAGTTTTTCGGGGGACACACCATAGACAAGCTCGTTATCGTATGGATTTACCGCGTGTTCGACCACTACTCGTGTGGCGCCGCAATCGACAGATTCATCGATATCCTTCTTCAAAGACCTTGCGAATGGAACGATTTCCGAATCGAGATTCATGTCAACGAGTCTACGTATAGCCCTCTTGTTCTCGTCGGAGACTATCGGCATTCCGACCTCAATGGACTTCACACCCAAATCATTCAGCGCAACTCCGATTCTCACCCTTTGATCCTCGCTCCAGGTAAGACCACAAGTCTGTTCTCCATCTCTCAGCGTAACGTCGTGTATGTAGATACTGTCTTTTGCGTTTTCTCCCTGGATATCTCTCTCATAGTTGAGAGGACTCACCCAGCGGGATTCATCGAAGTATGGTGTTCCATTTAGCTTCATGTAATCAAGATCTTTCGGTTTCATTATTGTGCCTCCTTATTCGATATTTCCGGCAATACAAGTGAGTTCTGAAGAACCGCGATTCTTTTGCCGGCCGGCGCCACTCGGTCAACAACCGATTGAATATCTTGATGGACCGTTAACCCGAGTTCATTGAACTGATCTGCAAATTTAGTGTCACTCACAATGTGAATCCTTTTCTTCTCAATAACTTTCCTTACTGCATAGGCCGCCACATACGCTAGCGGGTCTTCGGTGGTAATCATGTCCAGTCTTTCTAGGATCTTTTCTGCCTCCAACTTGAGTAATGAGGCGAATAGAGGATGGTCGCCAAAGCCTTCATCGAGTGACGAGACCATAACGATGTCTCCTCCATTTCTGGTAACAAGATCGGATGTGTACAGAGCTTTGCCGCACTGCCAGAAATCGGTCACAGAGGGGAATGAAGATATCACGGTGACATCGGCCCTTTCCGGGTACTCTCGGAGCAGCTCTTCTCTCGCGACTTTGACGCCTTCTCTGTGCGCAGTTACATGATTGCCCGATACACATCCGGCGATTCTTCCTTCGATATCGTAGTAGAAATTTATTATGAAATCAAGTCCCACTCGTTTTCCGGTTTCATCTATAAGTTCCCTGAACTCATTGTCAAGAACTCCGACGTCGGCTCTGCTCTTCAGTATTGCCATCCTGTGCGACAAAAACACAGTTTCATATGCAGAGACGCCCGGAATTACAATTTTAGCTCCACCCGACCATCCGGAGAACCTGTGGGGAACGATCGAACCCACTCCAATTGTGAGGTCGGCTCCAACCGCTTCGTTTATCCTAATCGGCACTCCTAGGAATTCTCCATAGTCTTCCATCCTGCCGGCTGCTTCGGCATCGTGCTGGATGATCTTAGTATCGCGAGAAAAACTGCCAAACTTCTCACTTAGCTCATCAGACGTCATTTGTCTGTGAGTTCCAGTCGCGACAAGCAAGGAGACTTTGCTCCAGGGAATCTTGTTTTCGACGAAAAGCGATTTCATGAAAGAGAGAGTCTCAAAGATCGGAGAGTGCCTTGTATGATCCTCTACGATCAGGACTATCTCTTTCGCAGATTCCGCAAGCTCCAGGATCGGAGCAGCATCAAACGGCTTCAGTAACGATTCGCGCAGAGAGCTGCCCTCTTCGCTTCTCTCAACAGGTGAAGTCGGAAGAAGTACTCTTCCCGCCGGAACTTCCAACTGAAGCCTCTCCTTCTCTCTATAGTCAAGTGAGAATTTCATCTCACTTACCACCAAAATACATTTCTCGGAGTCGCTCGTCGCTTTTCACTTCGTCAACAGAGCCTTCGAGTTTTATTTGACCTTGCGATACGATGTAGACTCTGTCGCTCATTGGGAGCGAGAGCTTCGCGTTCTGTTCCACAATCAACATGGTGAGACCCGTATCCTTCACGTAGTTTTTCAGAGTCTCGAATATTCTCTTCACAATAACAGGAGCCAGTCCCATGGAAGGTTCGTCTATCATCATGATCAGTGGATCGGAAACGATGGCCCTTCCAATTGCGAGCATCTGTTGCTCTCCACCGGAAAGCGTGCCGGCCATCTGATTTTTCCGGGACTTCAGTTCCCAGAAAAGCTCATAAACTTTCTCGATGTTTGGGCGAGCCTTTGCGAGTCCAATTCTAGTAGCAGCAACTTCAAGGTTTTCTTGTACGGAGAGTTCTGCGAATACCTGCCTTCCTTCTGGAACGTGTATTACCCCCAACCTGGTGATTTTGTGGGGCGGCAGATGTTGAATCTCATCTCCGTTCAGAAGGACTTTGCTTCCGGCTTCAGAAGATACGAGTCCCGAGATGCTCTTCAGAAGAGTCGTCTTTCCAGCTCCGTTTGGTCCAAGAACAGAGACGACCTCTCCCTTTTGGGCTTTTATAGAGACTTTTCTGAGAGCAGGAACCTCATTATACGAGACTGAAAGATCTATGGTTTCAAGCAAGGCCATAATCAATCCTCCCCCAGGTAGGCTTTAAGGACAAGTGGATCCTTTTCGATTTCGTCGAACTTCCCCTCCGCAATAACCTGACCGAAGTTGAGAACATAGACCCAGTCGGCAACTGCCTTGATAAAGTCCATCGTGTGTTCTACCAGTAGAATCGTTATTCCTCTTTCCTTAAGAATAATCATCAAGTCCATGATCACCTTGAATTCATCTCTAGTCATACCCGCTGCCGGTTCGTCGAGGAAAATCAACTGAGGTTCAAGGGCTAGTGCTCTTGCTATTTCTAGACAGCGTCTCAATCCGTATGCCATGCCGGTAGGAGAGTCATATGCTCTCTCCTCAAGTCCAACAAGCCTCAAGAGCTCGAGAGCCTTCTCTTTGTTCTCACTTTCCTCTCTTCTAAACTTCGGGGTTCCCAAAACGACGCTCAATGGGCCTGACTTGTAAAACGACTTTCGAGCAACCAGAACGTTCTCTATAACTGATAGGTTCTCGAAGAGCCGGATTTTCTGGAATGTGCGCGCAATACCTAATCTACTTATCCTGTTTATGTCCATTTGAGAGATATCCTGATCTTTGTAATACACTTTTCCGCTTGTAATCGGGTGTACTCCTGTTACCACATTTATGAACGTCGTCTTTCCGGAGCCATTCGGACCGATAAGAGCTGTGATATTTCCCTGAGAAATTCCTACCGAAAGTTCATTGTTTGCCACAACTCCGCCAAATCTCTTTGTCAACTTTTCCGTTCTTAGTATGTCCATCTTCAGCCCACCTTACAATGTCTTTGTGTTGCTTCTCTTAAGTTTGAAGACCTTTCTGAAGAGATTCTCAAGTATCGGCCCGAGCCCCATGGGTACGAATATTATGATAACGATAACGATCAGTGAGGTCACCATTAAGTAGTAGTTCTCCCAGCCGCCGAATCTGAGGAATTCCGGCAAAAGAGTGAGCCCGATTCCGCCGACAACTCCTCCGCTCATGTGTCTAAGACCACCAACAACGGCCATCGCAACGAAATTCGATGACTCAAAAAACGTGAATGGTTCGGGCGAAAGAAATCCTGCTAGGTGAGCGTAAAGCGCTCCTGCAAGCCCTGCCAAGCCTGCCGAAAAACCGAAAGCGGCGATCTTTAACTTCTTTGTAGATATTCCGCAGGTCTCAGTGGCCACATCATCGTCATTCATAGCAAGCATCGCTCTGCCGAAGTGAGAGTGCTTGATGCGGTACATAATGAAGACTGACACGAGCAGTATCCCTCCAAAAAGCCAGAACACCTGACCGTAGGAAAGCATGTTATTTCCCACTGAATAGAATGGGATTCCGAAGAAACCATATGGCCCCCCGGTTATCGGTGTGAGATTTATCACGAGCATCCAGACTATTTGCCCGAAGGCGATTGTTACTAGAGATAAGAAGAAGGCCTTTAGTTTGAACGAGGGGATACTCAGCAGGAAGCCCGCAACAACGCTCAGAACTACTCCCGCAATAACCCCAATCGGAATTGGTAGTCCCAGCCGCACAGTGAAGTATGCCGAAGTGTATGCTCCAATTGCGTAAAAACCCGCCTGCCCGAGCGATATCTGCCCGGCAAAACCTGTAAGGAAGACCAACCCTGTTGCAAGGATGGCGTGTATCAAGGCCCTGTTCATTAGGTAAAGGTGATACATGTTATTCGTGAAAAGTGGGAATAGTATTATTAGTAGTATCGCTCCTACAATCAATATCAGCTTCTTCATCTCGCACCCCCTATATCTTCTTGCTCTTCCAGTTGAATATTCCGGAAGGCTTGAGTATTAGAACGGCGACAAGAACCGAGAAGGATATGATGTCTCTGTATGTAGAAGAGATGTAGAGGGTGGAGAAGTTCTCCAGCAATCCAAGAGATATTCCGCCCAGTATCGTCCCGTACGGATTGGTCAATCCGCCGAGAACGGCAGATGCGAACCCTTTGACACCAATTGACCCACCACCAAGTTCTAATGACACGAAGTATATCGGGGCAAGAAGTATACCTGCAATTCCCACCACACACGTGGCCAGCATAAAAGAAAGAGAGGTCGTTACCTTCACATCTATTCCCATAAGAGCCGCGGCTTCCCTATTCTGTGCGGCAGCTCGGAATGATTTTCCTATGAGCGTCTTGTTCAGTAAGAAGTAAATGAATACCATAAGGATTCCGATTACCAAATAGATATTGAGATAGAGAGTAGGAATTCTTATTCCGCCTAAAGAAACGAAGTCTTGGCTTCCCCCAAATACCGGTGGAAATGGCTTGGGCAAAGCCCCATAAGTGACGATTATCAGATTGAGCCAGAAGGTACACAGCATCAATGTTGCAACGACAAATTCAAGCCTACCTCCACCTCTCTTCCTTATCGGCTCATATATGAACGTCCTGAGTCCAAGACCATACAAGGCAATTATCGCCACAGAAAAGACGAAAGAGAGGAAGAACCCCAAATTCGCCAGTGTATAGAAAGTATAGAACAGATACGCCGCTAACATAGCTGATGAAATGTTAGCGAAGTTTATTCTTGAGATCGTCAGCCACAGGAAAACAACTCCGAGCCCTACAAGTCCATACGTAGCACCGATTGAAGCCCCTGAAACAATGATTTGGAGAATGTCTTGAAGCATTATTCACACTCCTTGTCTTGATAAGTGAAGCGGGAGGCAGGCTGAGCACGCCGCCTCCCGCAAAGAGGCTCAGTACAGCTTGTTGATAATCTGCCAGTCCTTTCCATCAAACTGGGAGATTAGACAGACGTTGGTGAAGTTATGGTGTTCATCGCACTTCAGTTCTCCCTGAACACCAACGATATTTGCTTCATTGGCCAGGTACTGTGCGAGCTTAGTGCCGTCGGTTCCAACATTTCTCAGGGCATCCGCTAGAAGATACATTCCATCGTAATACGCCTGACCGGGATCGCTCGGTTCCTTTCCGTCCCATCTTGCTTTGTAAGCTTCAACAAAAGCCTGGACCGCGGGATCTGGATCGATCGGGTTAAAACCCTGAACAGAATAGACGCCAATTGCGGCTTCTGGAGCGAGATCTGTAAATGCCGGAACGCCCCATGCAGAGAAACCGATGATCGGCACATCAATCTGCAACTGCCTTAGCTGGTTGACAGTAACGGCGGCCTCGGATTCGTGAGTAAGTCCAATCAAACCGTCGAAGCCTGCGTTTTTGAGCTTCAACAGCTGACCAGTCGCATCCTTGTCACCTTCCTTGATCTGTTCCATTGCCACAATCTCTATTCCGTACTTGGGAAACTCTTCTTTTGCAACGTCAAGCCCTGCAAGACAGTAATCAGTAGATCCGTAGACGATTCCGGGTTTTTCAATCCCAAGAACCTCAACCGCGTATTTCACAAGCTGAATAACCTTTACTTTGTCGTCAGCTCTGAGTCTGAAAAGAAAATCGTTGGGAATAACTGAGTACCTGAACGAAGGAGAAGTAGCACCGACTAGCATCGGAACCTTGGCCTGCTGAGCCAACGGGTGAACTCCAATAACCGCACTGCTCATGTTAGGTCCAAAAACTGCCACTACGTTGTCCTGAAATAATGCCCTTCTAATAACACTGGAAGCCGTGCTAGGATTGGCAGCATCGTCGTATACAATCATTTCAAGCATATCTCCATTAATTCCACCGCCAGCGTTGATCTCTTCCAGTGCTAACTGAGCACCCATCTTGATGTAGTCGCCCAAAATCGAACCGAGACCGGTAAACGGTGCAACCAATGCGACCTTGATTGTTGCTCCAAATGCCGCAACCCCGATTAACAAGACAATCGCGACTACGAGTACCTTGCTTAACTTCATCCAAACACCTCCATATTTGGGGCCTTCTAGAGCAAGCCCCGTTCTTTGGGAAGAAAGATTAACACGAAATGAACGCGATGCATTATACATCATGCAAAGTGTATCATTATTTTCTTGAATGGTTTTAATGTCTTCAGAGCCGATCACGATCGAATAATTCAAAATAGGCTTGATTATCAAGCTATAGTTGGACTGATTGCAGTCGGAGGTTGTTTTCTGAAATGGTTTCAGTTCAATATCAGGAGCAGATCAGATGAACGCTTGCCTTACAACGCGGTTCTTTCGCGCTGACGCACAGCCATTCATGAAAGGATCATGAGTTGCTGCTGGTAATCCGCTTTCTTGCTAACGATTGGTTTATAATAGTTTTTAGAGCATATTTTGTGTAGGGGCTCTTTCTGGGGGTGTTGTCTGTGAGAGTGTTCTTTCTGATGATTCTTTCTTTGGTCCTGGTTTCAACTATGATAGCTGTGGAGATCGATCTGGGGATGAGTGTGGATGTTACTCAATCTGATCAAAACAGCCTTAGCTGTGCCAGGCTTTCGCTTCTCGGCAGTATCGGGCCAATCTCTCTGGATATTCCTGTCGCTCAAGTATGGCCTTCAGAAAGAAGAATTGAATTCTCGGATCCGTTCTTGAGTTATGTTGGTCTTAATCTGAAGCTTCCCATTACCGTTCTATACATAAAAGCCGGTTTTGGGGTTCAGGTAAGGGGAGTGATTGACGTACTTGGAGCAAAAATCGAAGGCTGGGATCTTCCGGCCGGAGTTACGGTCGGCTTAGGCGTTTCCGATTCCGGTCTTTTTCTTGAGGGCGGTTTGAATCTCGATTTCACGCCGTCACTCGAAAATACTGAATTCTGTCCTTACATTGCGGCGGGATTGGTTTTTTAGTTAATTGATCTTGAGTAATCTGGAGAATTCTTCTTTAACATTTTCAAACGCATCGCCAGTGAGCCATCTCTGCCAGCCGTATTTTCTGTAAATGTCTCTGACTTGAAAAATGTAGTTCATCGGATCTATGTGTACTTCTTCGACCCTTCTTGAAAGCTCGAAGGCAACCCTTGCTGCGTTCATCGGGAGAACCGGACCAACGAAGACGCCAACATTGATGTCGTTGGCAATAAGCATGTCGATTGTCGCTAGCCTTTCTTCAAAGGAAGATGAACCTGGTTCAAGGATCTTTCTGACATCGTTTATGTCCGTAGTGACCGTTATCAAAACCCTTGCCTCTCCTTCGGAGGCTTTCAGCAGGTCAATATCCCTTCTAATCAAAACGGATTTTGACATCAAGAACACAGGAATTCGGTGAGAGATGAGTATTCTCAGAATTTCACGGGTGATCGCATACTTCTCTTCAATATGCTGATATGGATCACAGGCCGTACTGAGAAACACGGCGCGCTTGGGATGGTGAGTGATCTCTTTCCTCAGAAGAGAGACAATATTCTTACGAACCTGAACGTCTCTGCCCCATCTGCCGCGGCTGTACTTGAAAGGGCCGATAAACCTTGCAAAACAGTACTTGCAGCCGATTGTGCATCCAACATAAGGATTGACCGTGAAATCCGTCAAAGGGATGCCTGATTTTGTAAGGGCTTTGCTTGCTCTTATCTCTTCAATCATATACAGATAGATTCTACAGTGTTTCTCTTCACGAATGCGTTTTTGAAAGTGCATATGCGTCACTTCATCTATTCTGTAATGATATAATTAACCAAAATAGGAGGTGTTACTGTGTTGAGGGTTATCAGTACTGACAAGGCGCCAGCAGCTGTTGGACCATATTCTCAGGCGATAGCGGCGGGCGGTTTCCTCTTTGTTTCTGGACAGATCCCCCTCAACCCGTTGACCGGTGAACTGGTGACGGATTTCGAAGGAGCATGCAGACAGTCACTGGAGAATTTATTCGCGGTTATCGCCGCCGGCGGGTCGAGTCTGGACAATATCGTGAAAGTGAACATCTATGTTAGAGATATGGGGAAATTCTCGATACTAAACGAAATCTACATGACGTATTTCAAGGAACACAAGCCCGCGAGAGCTGTCGTTGAAGTCTCTAACTTGCCCAAGAATGCGCTGGTAGAAATGGAAGCCGTGGCGATAATACCGTAATCAGGAGGATATCATGGGTATTTCTATAAAGCTGCCCGATGGCACAATCAAGGAGTACGGGCAAAGCGTAACACCATCAGAACTGGCAAGTGACATTTCCGAGGGCCTTGCCAGACGAACCTTCGGTGCTGTTGTCAATGATGAGTTCTGGGATGCGGACAGGCCAATTGAACGGGATGCTTCTGTGAGACTGATTCTCGACAAAGATCCTGAATCGGCTGTCTTCTTTAGGCACACGATGTCTCATATTTTGGCACAGGCTGTCATGAGGATCTATGGCAAGGATCAAGTCAAGCTGGCCATAGGGCCTACAATTGAGAATGGATTTTACTACGACATAGATCTGGGAGATATTAGAATAACTGAAGAGGATTTGCCGAAGATCGAATCCGAGATGGAGAAGATAATCAAGGAAGATCTCACGGTGGAGAGGTTCGAGCTGCCTGTGAGCGATGCAATAGCTCTGATGAAAAAGGAGGGCCAGCCTTACAAGGTAGAGCTAATAGAGGATCTTGTAAAGGATACTGGTACTGACAGCGTCACATTCTACAAGCAGGGAGAATTTGTCGATCTTTGCAGGGGACCTCACGTTTCTTCGACGGGCAAGGTTAAGTATTTCAAGCTCACATCTGTATCCGGGGCCTACTGGAGAGGCGATGAGAACAACAAGATGCTTCAGAGGGTTTATGGTACTGCCTTCGCCAAGAAGAGCGATCTCGAAGCTTATCTGAAGATGATAGAAGAAGCGAAGAAGAGGGACCATAGAAAGCTTGGTCCTGCTCTAGGTCTGTTTACAATCAATTACGAATACGCTCCTGGGATGCCGGTTTTCCTTCCGAAAGGTACGGAAGTGTTGAACCAACTCCTTCAGTTCTCCAGAGAGAAGCACATAGAGGACGGTTACAGGGAAGTGAGTACGCCACAGGTCATGTCGGATACCCTGTGGAGAACATCAGGGCACTGGGATCATTACAGGGACAACATGTACTTCACGGAGAAAGAGGACCAGCAGTTTGCGGTAAAGCCAATGAATTGTCCCGGTCATATCATAGTCTACAAGTCCTCGTCTGTGAGCTACAGGGATCTTCCGATGAAGCTCTTCGAGTTTGGGAAGGTCCACAGATACGAACGTTCAGGTGTTCTGCATGGGCTATTCAGGGTAAGAGGCTTCGTTCAGGACGATGCTCACATATTCTGTACCAGAGAACAGATACAGCAGGAGATCATGGGCGTGATCGACTTCGTAGAGAAGATATACTCGCCTTTCAATTTCGAGTACAGGGCGGAGCTTTCGACGAGGCCTGAAGATTACATGGGCGAAGTGGAGCTCTGGGATATTGCTACAAAGGCACTTGAAGATTCTCTGAAGGCAAAGAATATGGAGTTCAAGGTCAATGAAGGTGATGGGGCGTTTTACGGTCCTAAGATCGATTACCATATAAAGGATTCGTTAGGAAGGGAATGGCAGTGCGCAACTATTCAGCTCGATTTCATGATGCCCGAGCGCTTCGGAATCAAGTATGTGGGCTCCGACAACGAGGAATACCAGCCAGTTATGATTCACAGAGCCATCTACGGCTCAGTTGAGAGATTCATGGGAATACTTATCGAGCACTTCGCAGGAGCCTTCCCAACGTGGTTTGCTCCGACCCAGGTTGCAGTCATTCCCATAGCCGACAGACACATCGAATACGCCGAGTCAGTCGCTTCTGAACTGAAGAACAAGGGGTTCAGAGTCGAGGTTGATGACAGGCAGAAATCCACAAACTACAAGATACGGGATGCTCAGATGCAAAAAGTGCCCTATATGTTGATAGTCGGTGATAGAGAAAGAGAGCGCGGCACCGTATCTGTAAGACTGCGTAGTGAAAAAGATCTTGGATCCATTGAACTTGACAAGTTTATCGAGAAGCTCTCTGAAGAGATCAAGACTAGAAGGGCCACGAGTGTTTTTGAATGATAGAGAGACCCCTGCAATGCGGGGGTCTTGTTTTCCTATCCGAGAACTCCTCGAAAGGAGGCGATTGGCACGAATATCATTGATATTATTCCGGTAGCGCGGGGTGACAAGCCGGCCGACGTTCTGCTGAAGAACTGCAAAGTGGTCAATGTTTTCAGTGGCGAGGTGGAAGAGGCAAATCTTGCTCTCTTCAGGAAGAGAATAGCCGGAATTGGCGATTACGAAGAAGGTGTTGAAGTTATAGATCTTGAAGGCTCATTCGTAGTGCCCGGCCTTATTGATGCGCATCTTCACATAGAATCGTCGATGGTGTCACCGGTTGAGTTTTCAAAGACGATTCTAGCAAGAGGGACAACGACCGCAATAGCAGACCCTCACGAAATTGCAAACGTAATGGGGCTCACCGGTATAGAGTACATGATAAGATCTACGGAAGGCGTTCCTGTCAATCTGTATATCATGATTCCTTCGGCCGTCCCTGCTTCGACAATGGAGACCTCCGGCGCAACGATCAGTGTAATGGATATGATAGGCTTTGTGGAGAAGTTTCAAAACAGAGTTCTCGGGCTGGGAGAGGTGATGAATTTCCCCGATATCATAAACGGTGATCGTGATTCAATAGCGAAAATCGAATTGATCCGTCACAAATACAAGAAGATAGATGGACATATCCCTGGAGTTCTTGGCAAACCGCTCAATGCTTACATTTGCGCCTTTGTGCGATCGGAGCATGAATGCACATATGTTGAGGAGGCGCGTGAGAAGCTTTCAAGAGGAATGCAGATTCTCATGAGAGAGGGCAGTGTTGAGAGAAACCTCGTTCCGCTTCTTCCACTAATAAATGACAAGACCTATCCGTTCGTCTCTTTCTGTACCGATGACAAGCACCCCGACGACATCATCAGAGAAGGTCATATCGATCACAATATTAGAAAGGCCATAAAACACGGGATAGATCCGATAATCGCAATAAGGGCGGCGACCATCAATACGGCTAGACATTACAATCTTAGATCGATGGGTGCCATCGCGCCCGGATACAAGGCGGACCTAGTAGTGGTCGATGACCTCAAGTCCTTCAACCCCAGAATGGTTTTCAAAGACTCCAGGGTGGTTGCAAGAGATGGAAAATTGGTTGCTGACGTGATATCCAGAAGCTTTCCGCAGGAAAAAACGAATACATTCAAGTGCCAGAGAATCAATGAGAGCGACCTGGCTGTCCGAGCCAGAAGTAAATTCATTAGGGTGATAGAGCTTCTTGGGAGCGAGGTTCTTACGGGAGGCTCCATCGTGGAGGCGAAGTTAGAGGGAGGAAACGCAGTCAGCGATACTTCTCGAGACGTTTTGAAGCTCGCCGCTATTTGCAGATATTGTGAAGGGAAATCCATGTCGGTAGCTTTTGCGAAGGGATCTGGGTTGAAGAAGGGGGCAGTGGCAACATCTGTCGGTCATGATTCTCACAATCTGGGAGTTTTGGGGGTTAGTGATTCAGACATGGTTTTTGCCGCCAATAGAGTGATTGACATGGGTGGAGGTCTTGTTGCAGTAGTAGATGGAAAGATAATATCTGAACTGCCTCTGAAGATCGCTGGACTGATGTCGGATCTGACAAGCAGGGAAGTGGCTGAGAGACTGGTGGAGTTGAAGGAAGCGACAAAATCAATGGGAAGCATTCTTCCTGACCTTTTCATGACGCTCTCTTTTGTTCAGCTTTCAGTTATTCCCAAGTTGAAGCTAACGAATCTCGGTCTCGTCGATGTAGAGAAGAACGATTTCGTACCGCTTTTCGTTGAGGAGGATGAAGATGTCTGATTCACAAGAGAGAGTTGTTGGCAGAAGAATCAAGAGGGTAGATGCCCTGGAGAAGGTCGATGGCCGGGCTAAATTCGCTGCCGACGTTTCTTTTGACAGACAGGTTTACTGTGCTCTGGTTATTGCGAAGAAAGCACACGGTATTCTCAAATCGATTGACGCTTCAGCAGCCATAAGGCTCCCCGGTGTGGAAGGTGTCTTCACCTGGAAGGATATTCCCGGTGAGAATCAGCTAGGCGATGTGGTGAGGGATATGCCATGTTTGGTCAGGGAAGGGGAAAAGGTCAGGTTCTACGGTGATGTTATTGCTGTGGTTGCCGCACAAAGCAAGAGAATTGCCGAAGAAGCCGCGGATCTAGTCAAAGTTGAGATTCAGGAATTGGAGCCGGTTTTGACAATAGAAGACGCTTTGAAGAATGAGATTCTGGTCCATGAGGATACGAACGTTGGTGTGTCAAAGAGGATAAGAAAGGGCAATGCCTCGAAATATATCGAGAACTCAGAACTCGTTTTTGAAGGGGAATTCTATGCCCATTATCAAGAGCAGGCTTATATGGAGCCTCAGGGAGTAATTGCGGTTCCGGATATCGACTACGGATTCACTGTATACGGATCGATGCAGTGCCCTTACTATGTGCAGGGGGCAGTGTCACACGTTCTCGGTGTCCCGATGAGCAGGGTCAGAGTAATTCAGACCGAGACGGGCGGAGCGTTTGGAGGTAAGGAAGACGTTCCGTCTTACGTTGCTTCTTATGCGGCCGTAGCAGCATACAATTTAAAAAGACCTGCGAAGCTCATTTATTCAAGAGAGATCGATATTCAGACCACTTCTAAGCGCCATCCAGTTAAGTCTTATTATAAAGTTGCGCTTGAAGGAAAGAAAATCAAGGCGATGCAGATTAAGGCTTATATGGATATGGGAGCTTATGCCACGCTCACACCAATCGTCATGTTTAGGACGCTTGTGCATGCGGCGGGAGCTTACGAAATTGATAATGTGGACGTCGATGTTTGCGCCGTCTACACCAACAAGGTTCCACCCGGAGCTTTCAGGGGTTTTGGATCGCCACAGGTTCTCTTTGCAGTTGAAAGTATGGTTGATGATATAGCTTTTCAGATGGGGTTCGATCCCATGGAGTTCCGAGAAATCAACACGCTAAAGAGAGGATCGAGAACTTCTACAGATCATCTTCTGCTTAACAGTGTCGGAGCACCGGAGACTCTATCGAGAGTCAAGAAGGCTTCGAACTGGCAGAGACTTGTGGCGGAGACAGAGCGGTTCAACAAGGAAAACGATGATTTTAAGAGGGGTGTGGGAGTTTCTCACATCTTCTATGGAGTAAGTCTTGGCGCCGGTGGACAGGCTCTTGACAAGTCGGGTGCGCACGTTCTGATTAATAGAGACGGATCTGTAGAAGTAAGAATCGGTGGAACGGAAATGGGACAGGGCGCAAAAACAGTAATTGCGATAATGGCTGCCGAAGAGCTGGGTCAGAGTATAGAAAAAATCCTTGTCCATCAGCCGGACACGGCCTTTGTCCCTGACAGTGGACCGACAGTGGCCTCCAGGACTACTATCTATTCAGGGAACGCGGTAAGAAGCGCATGTATTGCATTGCGAGAGAAATTGGTTGGCGTATTCTGCGAAATAACGGGTGGCAGTCTCGCCGGTGTGAAGTTTGGAGGCGGCTCTGTTTATTATGAAGATGGAAAGAGAATGCGATTCGATGAAATAGTCGAAGAGGCCTACAAGAGAAATGTCAAGTTGTTTGAGACAGGTTGGTATGAGACTCCCAAATTGAGTTTTGACATGGAAAACGGGATAGGCGAGGCTTACGTTACCTACTCTTATGCGAGTCAGGTTGTACAGGTTGAAGTCGATTTAGCAACGGGCTCAATCAAAGTTTTGAAGGCTTTCACAGCTCATGACGTGGGAAAGTCCGTAAATCCCGAAGGAGTTATTGGTCAGATACAAGGTGGTTTTGCTCAGGGGATGGGGTACGCGATTTACGAGGATTTGAAGCAGAGAGATGGGAGGATCGTTTCAGATAATTTCAACACTTACATTATCCCAACGGTCCACGAAATCCCTCATGAGTTGGTCATTGATGTCGTTGAAGACCCCTTCCCAGAAGGGCCATATGGAGCCAAGGGGATAGGCGAGCCCTCACTTATGCCTGTTCCTGCAGCAGTTGCTAACGCTGTTTCTATGGCTATAGGAAGGCGAGTAAGGCAGGTACCGGTTACTCCTGAGTACGTGCTTCGACTAACTGAAAGTGATTTTTCTTCATAATACAGTAGTTAGTTAACAAGGAGGCTTATAATGGCTAAGTTTGTGCTTGGTCCAACGTTCGAAGAAATGCTGCATCCAGAGAAGATCGACAGAAAAACGAGAGAGATCGCCTGGAAGATGAGAAAGGAAGATCCTCTGGATCCGATCAACCTGTTTAACATCTCATGGAGAGACATTGAAAACAGGATCTACTACTTCGTACTTCCAAAAGAATTTACAGGAGTCGATGCAAATATTGTTGTCCTGTACGGAAAGGATTTCCCGACGGGCAGCCACAAGGTGGGAGCGACTTATTCGATTTTGATGGAAAAGGTTTTGAGAGGCGAAGTGGATCCAACTTATCACACCCTTGTCTGGCCGTCCACGGGGAACTATGGAATTGGCGGGGCTTGGGTAGGTTGCAGAATGAAATTCGATTCCGTGGTAATTCTGCCGGAAGAGATGTCCTCTGAGAGATTCGACATAATTAGAGAGTATGGTGCGAGAGTTATAGCAACCCCCGGTTGTGAGTCGAACGTGAAGGAGATTTACGACAAAGCAAAGGAATTGAAGGCAGCCAATCCAGAAAAAGTTCGTGTTCTCAATCAGTTTGAAGAGCTCGGAAATTACAGATTTCATTATTATGTGACAGGAAACACGATTCTGGAGATGATGGACGAGCTCAGGCTCGGTAACGGCAGAGTCTCCGCGGTCGTTGCAACCGTCGGTTCTGCCGGAACAATAGCTTGTGGAGACAGGATAAAAGAAGTGTATCCTGAGGTCAAAATCGTTGCCGGTGAGCCTGTGCAGTGTCCGACTCTTTCGCTCAATGGCTATGGCGGCCACGACATTCAGGGAATCGGAGACAAACACGTGACCTGGATTCACAATGTGATGAACAACGATGCCGTTGTCGCGCTTGACGACATCGAATGCAAGAAATTGCTCCAGGTTATGACCGATGGCGAGGGCAAGAGCTTCTTGAAGGAGTTTTTGAAGGAAGAAGATGTAGAGACAATGGCAGATATATTTGGTATCTCGGGAGTTGCGAATGTTGTCGGTGCGATAAAGATGGCGAAGCACTACAAAATGACTGACAAAGATAACATCGTGACCATTGCTACAGACAACATGGATCGTTATCATTCTGTGATGGCGAACATGACAAAGATTTACGGTAGCCTCACCAGGGATGAAGCAAAGCACAGGTTCGAATCGTTTGCCCTTGGAGCAAAGACGGACTGGATATTCGAAGGGACAATGGAGAACCGCATGAGATGGCACAATTTGAAGTATTATACCTGGGTTGAACAACAGGGGAAGACAGTTGACGAACTCAACAGCACAATGTCTCAAGATTTCTGGAAGGCTGAAAGTGGAAAGATTGGTGAGATCGACAGGCTCCTCCTAGACTACCGCGAAAAAACCAGATAGTCTAGAAGCGTAATTCTATGTTTTGTTTTTTGTAAGCTTTGTAGTACAATGAAAACATGGTGGTACTGACAAAGAGAAAACCGCCCCTGTCAAAGCTGCGCGGTTTTCTCTTTGTTGGTCTGAGCAGTTGCTTTGGCTTAAGTTCCTAACTCAATTCTGGAGGTGGTTCTTTTGAGAAAGCTTCTTCTTCTGTCAATTGTGCTGATCTTCTCACTCGCACTTTCTGCAACAACAATCCAGTTCTGGCATGCAATGGGTGGCTGGAGAATTGACTTTCTGCAGTCTCAGGCAGATGCATTTATGGAATTGCACCCTGACATCAAGGTTGAAGTGCAGTACACCGGAAGCTACAGAGACACTCTGAACAAGATGATCGCCGGTGTTCAGGCAGGAACGGCTCCTCATGTAGTTCAGGTCTTCGAAATTGGTACTCAGATGATGATTGATGGAGAGGTCGCAATTCCAATCGAAGAGATGATGGAGGCCGATCCGTCCTTTGACATCGGGAAGTTCATGCCTCAGGTGCTGAACTATTACAGAGTGAACGGCAAGCTTTATTCTATGCCCTTCAACTCTTCTAATGCCATCGTATTTTATAACAAAACGCTTTTTGAGAAAGCAGGCTTGAATCCCAACGATCCACCAACGACTTTCGAGAGCTTCATCGATGTGGCGCGAAAGCTCACTGTGAAGGATGCCTCGGGGAATGTTGAGCAGGCAGGCTTTACTGTATCTTTGAATTCCTGGTTCTTTGAACAGCTTATGGCAGCTCAAGATGCTCCGCTTATCAATCAGAACAATGGTAGAACGGGGAGACCTACTGCAGCTGTGTTTAACACGCCAGAGGGTCTTGCGATTTTTGAATGGTGGAATGCCATGTCCCAAGAAGGCACCATGATTAACACGAAATTTGAGGATTGGACCGCAGCAAGAAACCTGTTCATTTCTCAGAAAGCCGCAATGCTCATGACTTCAACTTCAGATGTAGCTCTTATGATGGAATCTGCAGAGGCAAACGGATTTGAACTTGGCAGTGTTTTCTTGCCTAGACCGGCAGACTCAAAGGCCGGAGGAGCGATTATCGGCGGAGGAAGTCTGTGGTTGATTGATGGCCATCCTGAAGCAGAAACAAGGGCAGCATGGGAATTCATAAAATTCATGGCCGGAACAGAGCAGCAGATTGAGTGGCACAAGGCGACCGGCTACTTCCCAGTCAGGAAAGACTCGGTTGAAAAGCTTGTTGCAAGTGGTTACTACGGTGATTATCCCGATCACCTAACGGCGTTACTGCAGCTGCTGCTTTCTGTGCAAAGCTACAATACAAACGGTGCAATAACTGGCGCTTTTCCTGAGATCAGGACGGTTGTGACCACTGCCATCGAGAAGATGATTGCAGGGGAAATGACACCTGCACAGGCGCTAAAATATGCCGAGGACGGTGCAACAAAGGCAATTCGCGATTATAACGAAGCTAACTACTGATACTTTTCTTTAGTTGGAGCGGGCTGGCTGCCCGCTCCGCTTAATGCTGGAGGTGTAGAATGCGAAAGTGGTTACCATACCTTCTGCTGGTACCTACCTTTCTAGTTATTGTTTTATTCATTTATTATCCTGCAGTAGAAGCATTCAGGATGAGTCTCTACAGAGTCTCCACCTTTGGCAACAAAACGACATTTGTGGGAATTCAGAATTACATAAACCTTTTCAACAATGAGCAGTATCTCTCCTCAGTGAAACTAACGGTGGTCTATGTTGGGCTTTCTGTAACACTATCTGTATTCCTCGGCTTCATAATTGCTATGCTCCTTACTCAAAACGTCCCGGGGACGAAGCTTTACAGAACCTTTCTCTTTGCGCCTTATGCTGTTTCTCCGGCGATTGCCGGCACACTGTGGACCTTCCTTCTCAACCCGGTTGTTGGTCATGTCAACTATGTGTTCATGAAGCTTTTCGGAGTTCAGGTCGAATGGTTGACTTCGAAACCGTATGCATTCTATGCCTTGCTCTTCGCCACTGTCTGGAAGATACTGCCTTTCAATATGATATTCTATATCGCGAGTATTCAAAACGTCTCGGGAGACCTTCTCGAAGCTGCAACTCTTGATGGGGCAGGGGTGATGAAAAAAACCTGGAGAATCATCTTCCCCATGGTTTCTCCGATAACTTTCTATCTGGTAATTATGAATATTGTTAGTACGATGTTTTCCTCATTTGCAATAGTAGACGTGATGACAAGAGGAGGTCCTGCAGGGTACACGACAAACATGATTTATAGACTATATCTGGATGCCTTCACTTTCCAGAAAAGAGGACCTGCCTCGGCTCAGAGCGTGATAATGTTCATGATAATGGTAGTTGTTACTATCATCTACTTTGCCGTTGCAGAAAGGCGAGTTCACTACCAATGAGGTGCGGCTATGAAGAAGTCTACTAGGAAACTACTGAATACAGTGATTATTGAAGTCGTGCTGATTTCGGTCTCTTTCATTTTCATCATGCCGGTGATCTTGGCTATTACAATGAGCCTTCAGCCGCCTCAAAGTGTCTTTTCCTTTCCTCCGAAGTTTTTCCCGACTGCGTTTTATATCAAGAACTACTTCGATGCTTTCAAGACAGTTCCTTTTGCACGCCTTCTTCTGAACAGCGCAATCGTGTCAACAGCGATTACTCTTGGCAAGCTCGTAACGGGAACACTTGCGGGATACGCCTTTTCAAACTTTAGGTTCACCGGAAGAGGACTGGCCTTCGGTTTTCTGTTTGCAACGCTGTTCCTGCCGGCAGAGACGATAATGATAGTTCCTCTCTTCTCGCTTATGAACAGATTTGGATGGGTAAATACTTACTGGGCGCTGACTATCCCATTTATGGCCAGCGCAACAAACACTTTTCTGATGAGACAGCAGTTCATGACGATTCCCCTATCTCTGGAGGACGCTGCAAGAATCGATGGAGCCGGTCCTATCAAGTATTTCTTGAAGATTCTTCTGCCTCTTTCAAAATCGGTTATCGCAGGCTCGGCGATCATAAACTTTGTTTATTCTTGGAACATATATCTGTGGCCCCTAATAGTTACGATGGAAGATAAGATGAAGACTGTGCAAATTGGAGTGAAAATGCTTATCGATGCCGAATCTGCGAACAATTGGGGTATTATTATGGCCGGCACGATGGTTGCAGTGATTCCCACATTACTGGTCTTCTTCTTGCTGCAGAACCTCTTTGTGAAAAGCCTTGTCGGCACAGGCATAAAGGAATAAGTCGACCAGGAGCGCGCATAAGATAAGCAAGAAAAAACAGATAAAATTCCGTGTTATCAACTTCTTCAGGGAGAATAGAGAAACGATAGATCTCTTGACATCTTCTGCAGCAGAGCAAAACAGTGCTTATTGCAAAGCGACAAAGCGAGACCTCTCTTGGTTCTTCCGCTTTCAGGGTCTAGTCTTCTTTGGCGCTTTTTGCGCCAGTCAGATTCGATATCGAGTCGTTGAGTATGAGATACTTCGACGCAGCTATCTGCTGTATGGAATCTTTATATCCGTCCAGGCAACTGAAAGGAACTATCTCTATACCGCTCTTCCTGTCAATTGCTTTGCTGTTCTTAAGTATTCCATCGCTTGACATTATGAAGACCCTATTATCGTCTATGAATGATCCCTCGGGGACGTAATGGGTGAGAGCGGCGAACCCAAACGAGATGTTTAGTAGATCCCTTCCAAACAGAATCCCATTTCGTTCCACTATTCCCATAAGATTGAGAAGTGTCGGGAACAGATCAATCTGTCCTCCTACTGTTGAGCTAGTTACCTGGATTTCGGAACCGGGTATGTGAAAGATCAGAGGTATGTTCATAGCCTGTGTGAAATCGTATTCTGTTTTCAAGAGTTCGGTAAGTATGTCCTTGTTTTCCTTGTTGAACGGGTATAGACCCGCATGATCACCGTAAAGGACGATCACGGAATCCTCGTAGAGACCTGATTCTTTCAGCCCCTCAACGAAATGACCGAGCGCTTCATCCGCGTAATGAACGGACTGAATATAGTTACCAAAAAGCGTGTCTTCATGTTCGGGCAGCAAATTCAGTCCCCTCAGTTCTTCTGGCATATCGTATGGATTATGGCTTGTAAGCGTTACTATGAAGGCAAAGAACGGTTCCTCAAGAAGCCCTAGATGCTCCAGAGTTTGTCTGAAAAGAGAGGAATCACTAAGCCCAAATCCGATGATCTCGTCGCTTTCCATGTCTTCAAGGCTTACGAAATCCGAAAACCCTAATGAAGGGTAGATATTCTCTCTGTTCCAGAACCATCCGTTGTTTCCATGAAATGCAACTGTATGATATCCATTTGATTTCATTAGTGAAGGCAAAGCATAGAAGCTGTTGCTTTCTCTTGTCTGATAAACGGAAACCTCCCCAAGAGCGTGCATTGAGTTGAGCACAACAAACTCGCAGTCAGATGTATTGCCAGCACCTATTTGCTGATAGATCTCCTCGAAGTAAATCGAATCTCGTGAGACAATCTTATTTATATTAGGAGTTACTTCCTGTTCATTGTACTCAAAACCTACCAAGAAGTCCTGAAATGACTCTAGTTGGATCATGATGACGTTCCTATCCTTTGCAACGGAGAAGTATTTTCCCTTATCGGCCATCTTGTTGATATAGCCTTCGTAAGAGACCCTTTCATCAACTTCTATTCCTCTATCAACTCCTGGAATCGCTCTTACCAGGTCGAACACGTGATAGGCAAACACCCCATATCTGTTGAAGACAAAATAAGGCTGCAAAGCCTCTGACGAGAAAGGGATGAGCAGACTAATGAGCAGAATTATCGTCACAAGAGTATCTGGATACCCCGGTTTTCTTACTGTTCCTTCCGAGGCTCTCAAAGTCTTCTTCCTTAGATACAGTCCTGTTGGAATCAAGTCGAAAATGAAGATAAAGCTAATAGGATTAAGGACATACATAATGCTTTCTCTTACGGCTCCAACTTGGCCTACATGAATGAGCTCCTTAACTGAAGGTAGAAATCCGAAATACTGGAAGTATATGAAATCTACGAATAGTATACACGAGATTATGCAGTAGAGCAGGAAGAACTTTCCCCTGAAAACAATCCAGAAAAGCAGCATCAAGAACGACATCCATGCTAGTGTTCCAAGCAATATCGATGCTCTTGCAAGCTCTGCAGTATAACCGTAAAATATCAACGATTTTATTAGGATCAGGACGATCATAACGGTAATTGTTTTGGTTGTCCATTGATGAATCCTTTTCATGCGAATCGCATCCTAAACTCAGATTTTTGCGGGCAGTAGAATTATACTAATTTAGGCCGAAACGTTCAATGCGTAGTTGGTTGATGGCACAGAGTTGCATGATCCAAAAAGCAGGAGGATGATTATGGATGTGTGACGAATTACATTTCTTCGCAGATGGATTTGACTCGGAAAGCCCCTATTCTTCAGTGAAAGAGAATAGAGAACTCGAACTTGTCTTCGGGTTATATGATGGCAGGACAATTCTTGAGAAAATCTGTGGTCTAGATGAATCTAGTCCGCTTTTTACTGAGATTTTGCGGGCAGGAGAAGATTTTGACAGATTATCCTCAGTTCTTGGTGTGGAGGATCTTTCCTCTATCATCCTCAGCGCACATTCTAGGAGGGAAGTTGACTTCGCGTTTCGCTCAGAGGTTCTTGACGAGGGCAGGTATTATCTGGGTCATGCGGAAAGGAGCGATGAAAGTCTCGTTTCGGTAGTGTTCGAGGAGCTCGAGCACTACTTGGCAAGAAACAAGAACCGGGAACGCCTATTCGCTAACCTGGTCAGAATCTTGGAGAATTCTCCCGTTGCTCTTTGCTTTTACGACAGCAACTTTGACTCTGTATTTTTCAACAAGAGAGCGAAGGAAGCAGGTTTTGACATTTCCGCCTTATCGGTTTCGTCTGAAGGGAAGCCCTTCATTGAGTCAGTTGGATCGGAAGAGACCAAGAGATATTTCAGGAGCCTCATTGTCGACTTTCAGTGGGATGGTTCGCATACGGGCCGGGCAAAGTACTCGGTCGACATAACAGATAGCGAAAGAGCTAAGCTTAAGCTTAAGAAAAGCAGGAACAAGATCAAGAAGCTTCACGAAATAGCTCTGAAGCTTTCAAAAGCCGATAGTGAGGAAAGGGTGTATGACCTCATCGTGGAAGCTTCGCAGAAGATACTGGAGTTCGATGTATATAGTCTCGATATTGTGGAGGGGGATTTTCTGGTAGTAAAGAGAGTTACAAATTCCGTTCCCGATAAAGGGGATGATTGCTACAACAAGCACGAGGGAATTGCCGGAAGAACTCTGAGGGAAGGCAAGACACTTGTCTTCCCGGATATCTCAATAAGCATCGAGGCAAAACCTAAAAGCAGTGATTATCGCTCTGCTTTGAGCATTCCAATAGGCAACTTCGGTGTGTTTCAGACGATTTCTACCGAGCTTGACGCTTTTGATAGTGAAGACGTAGAGCTTGCAGAGATTTTGGCCGCTCATGGGGCCGAAGCCATCAATGGAATAAGGAACAGAGGAGAAATCACAAGACTCACTTACAATGATCCTCTAACGGGAGCACTCAGCAGGAATGGTCTGGAGAAGTTCACTTCTGTAGAGATTGAAAAATCAATCAGACACTCTGTGCCCTTGTCGCTAATGATGCTCGACATTGACGATTTCAAAGGGATAAACGACTCTTTCGGTCACGTTTATGGTGACTCGGTTCTCTCCTGGTTGGTAGAGTCGGTTAGAATGATTATCAGGAGTACCGATCAGGTTATTAGATGGGGAGGCGATGAGTTCTTGATTGTCTTGCCGGAAGTAACTCTGGAGGGAGCGGAATCTATGGCGGAGAGAATACTTGACCACTTGAAGAAGAGAACCATTGAAGAAAGGGCAGAAATAACCGTCAGCATTGGAATTACCAGCTTTCTGGGTGATGGGGATGATATTGACCGTATGATACACCGCGCCGATTCCGCATTGTATGAAGCCAAAAGTAAGGGTAAGAACCGCTTACACGTTTTCAGAGAGAGTCAGAGCTAAATAGAAGGGACTGTTCTCACGATCGAAAAGTTGCCATCGGGACCCTCTTCAAGGTAGACAGAAATCCTTATGTCCTTTATCCAGTTTCCCTCGCGAGAACCCAACGAATTCCACTTGCAGCTGTTGATATCGAGAGGCTTAATGGAAATCGATGCGGTTAGTATGGCTATACCGTTGGATTCCTCATGGACCTTCATATTCTCAATCAAGAATCCCGTCAGTCTCGACTCCGGAGGAAGCCCACGATCTTCGTATCGCTTCATGTATTCACGAAGAAGAGAACTGCCGGTTTCTCTTATGCTTGCCTCGCGAGCAAAGGAGCTTTCTACAGAAGAGTGAAACAGAGTGTCGCCGAAGAAAAGCACAGTACCTAAGAGAGCTGCCTGCAAAAGGATTATCAGATAGATCCATCTGTGATCTTCCACTAAAAATCATCTCCTCTGACTCCTGACAAAGATCTCTACGCGTAGATTATACCTCATTTGTCTGTCTTATCAGAGTTCACAACAGTTAGTCAAGCACGACCAGTTGAGCAAGAGCATCATTATGGTTATTAGCCTTTTCCCTTTGAACTAATGAAAGTCATAGTCTGAAAAAGGCTGGTGCCAAAAAAACTCAAGCCTTAAAAACGGCAAGAGTTAAATTGCACAAGAACTTCTTCACAAATCTAGCTGATTGACTTCAGCACCTGCCTAGCCCAGTTGACGCTGGCGTTGGCCGCATAATTGACGCCAGATCCGATTGGATCGTAGAAATCAACAGCTCCAATTATCTTGTTGGCCGACAGTTTGCTAATCATCTCCTGAAAAACTATCCCCATAAGGCCCTCATGAGTGCAGAAAAGAGCTATCTTCTTTTCAGAGAGATTTGCTTCTTTTAAAAAGCTCTCCATCGGTGGTGCGTAGCTCATCGCCCAGACAGGCGAACCAAGGAATATCAGGTCATATTGATTCGGATCGATCGAATAGGGTTCAAGCTCAGGCACGGGATCCATGCTGACGCTTTTGCCTTCCCAGATATACCTGACCTTTCTTCCGCCCTTCTTCTCTATAGGTCTTAGCTCTAGCAAATCTGCATTCGTTTCGTTGGCTATAGACTCTGCAATCGATTTAGTACTCTCATCGTGAGAGTAATAGACAACGAGAATCTTCTTATCATCTTCATTAAACATAAATCTTACCTCCTATATCCGACTATTATTCTCGTTATTATTCTCTCACATATTTCCTTTTCTTCCAAGTGGTTTCCTTTCTCTTTCGAATACTACTCTTGGGTGAATCTCATTTCCGCGTACTTAGTTTTGAAACCCATCTTCTCATAAAGGAATCTTGCAGGATTATTCTGCTCGACATGCAAGGCGATATCTCCGTTGCATAATCTCTTTATCTGTTTGATGAGCTTCTTTCCGATGCCGGTACCTCTCGCCGTTTTGTCGACAGCAATATAGACCAATATGTGTTCAGGAATGTACCCCTTCATTCCTGTATCGTTGATAACCGAAACACCGAGAACCTTTTCGCCCTCCATGGCCGCCAAAACAAATCCGCCTTTTCCTTCTTCGTTAGAGAAGGCGTAATCTATGGATCTTCTTATGGCCTGTCTATCGTCACCGTACTCTTCCAAATGCTTGTGAAGGAATTCGACGATCCTGCCTATTCCTATATCACTCTCAACTTTCTCTAGATTCTTAAATCGTTTGATCGTTATTTTGTCGGTTTTTGTTAGCAACTTCAAAGAACCACCTCCGTGTGAAATAGCTATTCGTTTGTATAACCAAAATCATTATAACATCGTCAATTGTTAACGTGTGTAAAGTCCTATTATGAGGATTTCCGTTATCCGGAGTGATGAGCAGTTATCCCTAGACGTGTAAGATGTTGTTCATATTGACTAGAATACCAACCAATAACAACTCCCATCGGGCCTTCGATCGATCAAACCGTATTCAATCAGATATCTCCTAAGAAGAGCGTAGTCATCATGGAACTTTCTCAGATTCTCATTTGTCTGTTCTTCGGTATACTTCACACCTGGCTTGAAGACTTTAGCAATCTCTCTCAGGACAATCACTCTGTCCTTTTCTCTCTTTGGAAATCTCGCCAATTTCCGGTCTTCACCGAAGAATCTCGCCACTCTTTCATTGCGCTCGGCCTCGGTCACAGCATATCGTTCATCGATCATGGTGGCGTTTCTATGTACGTCAACAATTCTGTCTTCCTTGCCGACGCTTCTTTCCATCATAAGATGGAGTACAAGGAAGATTTTTGCCTGCCTTGCCTTTTCCTTCAACCTGAAGCGATAATTCCTAACAGTTGACTGACTAAGGCTTAGTTCTCTTGCGATCTCCTTATCACTCATGCCCTTGTAGAATAGCCGCATCAAGGTCTGTTGTTGTTCAGATAGGCCTGTGTACTTGCGATCGAGTTCCAATAGGGTATTAAAGGCCGACCCGTGGCAGGAAGAAATATGTTCATTTACTGCCTTCTCGGCATCCATCAACAGATCGTTACTGCTTTTGAAGACAATACCCTTTTCGAAGGTCTTCCCACAAGCAAGACAAACAAATGAATCGTTAAGGAGTTTGTAGCCGGCTTCAAGTTCTTCAATGCTGCTATCCCAGAAAAGCTCCGATGACTCCATTATCTCACCTCCCGAATAAGAGTATAAGAGAAAAACAAGGTTTTGCAAACAATGTAGAGCAATGTTTACTTATATATAGACAAAAGAAGGATTAGCAAATGTAATGGGTAATCATCTGGAGATGACTGACTGTGATCTGGTCGTTCACTCTACCTCGGTGAAAGTACTCAGATCTCTACAGACAGCACTTCCTTGCTATATGTTGTGGTGAAACCAGCATCTTCGTAGATGCGTTTTGCCGCGAGACGGTCAGAAGTAACAGAGAGCAACGCCTTCCTTTTCCCGGCCTTCCGGAGATAGTCAAGGGCATTAGAGACCAGTGCCCGCGCGAGACGCTTTCCTCTCCATTTTTCAACGACAAAGATCTCTTCCGTGAAGCAGTATTCGTTGTTCAGTCTGTCAGGATAGATCATCACACTGCCTGCAATTGAGCTTTTGGCGTCCAGTGCTGCAAGGATCACTCCCTCTTTCTTCCAGTAAGGTCTGTTGAAGAAGTAGTGGAGATACTTGTACTCGAGCGGCGAGTCAGGGAAACACGATTGCTCTGCACGTAGATAATTGATAATCTCAGGTTCCTTTCTGGGCCTAAGTCTTGACATTGATAGACCTTCGGGAAGTGGATAAGAAATGACTTCATCCTTCAAGTCTCTTTCCATGTAATTGAAATCTTTCCATCGACTGAACCCCAAAGACGAGAAGAAATCTCTCTTTGTCTTTTCGCTTTCGGCAATCCTTACACAGATTCTAGTTCCAGCTGCAGGGAAAAAAGAGTTTGTGGATTCGGAGATCAAAGGGAGTGAAGCCTCGAAGAGAAGTGACATCAAGTTGGTAGCGGGAGAGTCGGCTACATTTATGTCGAGCCATATGTGATGAAAGTGAACTCTTGAGAAGTTCTGTCGGGAAAGAAACCTGGAGAAACCGAGCACTCTTCTTTCGTTTATGGCCAAAAGAATGTTTCCTCTCCCATTTAACAAGGGGTTCTTGAGATCATCCGCGGTGAACCTCTCCGCATAGGGGTGATCTTTCTCGTAACTGCTCTGAATGGCTAACATTTGATCTGTGTATTCTTTAGAGTAGCCGACTATTCTCACAAAATCGCCTCCGTGAAACCGAGAAGCATTCGCCGCTTCATAGGATTCTGATAATCACCACTTACATTATAAGTATATTGGAATTTGAATTCGTGCTCAGCTTAATTCATCATAGTTCATCTTCTCGAGAACCAGTCGGATAACTCTGAGGTAAAAGTGGCATAATATATAAATAATAGAATCTATTAGAGTCTTTCAAGTACACCAAAGCAGATAAAGATGACAGGGTGTGATGAGATGAAGGGAAACGGAGGCTCTAGTAGATTTGCTAGTATTCTGATGCCCGGAGGTGGACCTCTTATGTTCTTTGGTAAGAAAGAAGTGGCGATTATTCAGCTTTTTCATGAGCATCTGGATTTCATCTCAAGAACTCTGGAAAACCTTGAAAAGGTATTCATTTCCATCCAGAATGATGACCTATCTTCTGTGGAGATCTATTCGGAAGAGGTACGAAAAATGGAATCGGCCGCCGATGCAAAGAGACGCGAGATGGAAAACGCGATGTATCAGGGTGCTTTTCTTCCAAACTTCCGCGGAGATTTTCTTGGTCTGGCGGAATCCTTCGATAAGGTGGCCAATGAAGCAGAGAATGTCGTTGACCAGATTGAGCTGCAGCGTCTTGTGATCCCGGCAGAACTGAAGGCCGATCTTCTGAAACAGTTACAGCTTGCTGTTGAGACATATGAGACATCAAAGGAAGCGGCTATCAATCTCTTTCAAGAGCTAAGCATTGCCGAAGAGAAAATCAAGGAGACTGAACGACTCGAAAACATTGAAGACAGTCACGAGCGAGCTCTAGTCAAGAAGATCTTCGAGATGAATTTGTCCCTCGCAGAGAAGAGGCAGCTCCGGGAACTTGTTCTATCAATAGGTGATATTGCGAATCTCTCTGAAGACTGTTCCGACAGAATGGAAATTATCGTGCTCAAGAGAAGGGTTTGATCAAAAGAGAGCTCTGATAGCGTTAATCGAAAGGTACAGCCCAACTGAAACTAGTCCAGCGATCAAAGGGGTCTGTAGCCAACCAAGAACGATGTTTCGAAGGATTTTGTAGTTGATGTTTGTCGAGCCTCTTGCCAGTCCAGCACCAATTACTGCACCAACGATTGCCTGTGAAGTTGAAACAGGGACTCCAATTAAAGCGTAGATCCATACCGTAATTGCCTGGGCGAGAACAGCTATTACGGCCGAGAAGTGATCTAGCTGGATAATCTGCTTTCCAACAGTGTACATGACCCTCTTGCTGAAAGTCAACACGCCTAGGCCGATGCTCAATCCGCCTACGAGAGCGGCGACTTCCAGGGGTATGATTCCGGCATACGGTCCAGTAACATTTGCAACATTGTTGGCGCCCAGAGCGTAAGAGCCATACGCGCCAATGATCAAAGCTCCTACCTTCAGAGACAAGTCCTGGGCCTGGATAGTCTTTATTCTTCGAAAGAATACCGCCGAAATCTTATAAAGGAAGAACGCACCTGCAGCGGCTCCTATGGGTGTTGTTACCCAGCAAGTGACCACCTTTGTCAGTACTGACCAGTCTACAGTGGAATTCAGAATTCCGATTCCGAGAATCGCTCCCATCATTGCCTGAGATGAAGAAGAAGGAATTCCCAAATATGTCATTACAATCATGGAAAGAGCGGCTCCTATGGTACTTATTGAAGCAGTAAGAAGCGTCTGGGTGCTTACACTCGAGATCGCTTCAAGACCTCGGGAACCCTCAAGCAGTGAACCGATTAGTATGAATATCGCCGACAACACGACCGCAACACGATATTTCACAAGTCCCGAAGTAACCGCCGTACCGTATACATTTGCAGCGTCGTTTGCCCCTAATGCCCAGCCAAAAACAACTGCCGGAATTATCGCAAAGAACATGTTAGCCTCCATAGGGAGAAAGAAAAGTTGATAGATTATATCACGGTATTACATAGATTCGAAGCCATCTTTGAGAGATCGGGCAGAAAGAGACGAAGGTAGCAGAAACTGAAGGGAAATCCATTGGAGAATAGGCGGAATTCAGAACTCGATGAATAAGATCTCGGGAGGACTTGCCAGTCTTCCGGGAAACCAGCCGCCTATACCTCTAGTAACGAAAATCTTTGTTCCGTTTGTTTCGTAAAGCCCGCGATAGTAATCGCCACTAAAACCTCTAGAGCTCTTCAGGATGATTTCTGTAAGCCAGGGTATGTAGAATTGACCCCCGTGAGTGTGTCCTGCCAGCACAAGATCGAATTTTTCAAGAATGTCAGGATGTTCTTCGAGCATATTAGGTGCATGGACCATGAGTATCTTCAGATCATACTCATCATCAGGAAGGAACTTAGTCCACGAGAAGTAATGATGGGACGGAGTGCCCGTCAATCCCAGCTTTTTTCCTGCAATTTGAATCACAGTCGAGCGGGTATGAATCACGTTTATCCCCAGCTCCTCGTAGATCTTCCCCATGACATCTGTCTCGGATTCCTCCCAGTTTCCATATACGGCATAAACGGGCGCTATTCTGACTAGTTGCGAAAAGTAATTCTTCATAAACTCCATATCTGTATAAGGAGACAAAACATCGCCCCCAAACAGAATCAGATCTACACCTTCGTCGACGAGCCTTTCAAGAAGATGATCGTGAATGGGTTTCTTCATCCAAATGTGAATATCGGCAAAGAAGGCAATTTTCGCCGAAGGTTCTTCCGAGAACGTAAGCCTTTCGATCGTCAGAATGTTTGGTTCTATCAAAAAAACGTAGGCGATTATGCCGGCAACAATTAACCAGATCTTCCAATGCTTCAAAAAACCATTCCCTCATAAAGTTGTGTCATGCGAACCGATTCTACATGATTATTCAGCAGTCGGTTCAGGCAGTCACTAAAATAACCGTGATTTCTTCTTTACAAGCACCCTACCTTTCCATTTCGTAGCTCCACAAAGGTGAGCAACTATCGAATGGAATCCGATAATTGATGAGACGAGTGTGATCAGCGGATACAGAATAATCACCAGGGGTCTGAGTGAAAACTTCACGCTGGCGAGAAGCCACATACCGAATGAGAGTGTCAGACTAATCAGAGACAGAATCCCGGCGGACTCTGGAACGGCGGCTCCAAGAATGAATAGTAAAGCTACAGTGAGAGGAAAGAAATCCAAAGTAAGCATCCAACCCCAAACAAAGGCAGCGGGGACTATTCTGTAGTCAAACAGGGAGAAGTAATTCTTGAGAAAGCCCAAATATGCGGCTTTGAATCCATCGTACATCTTGCACTCTACAAGATCTGAAGCATCGTACAGTCTCCACTTCATCCCAGCCTTCTTTATCAGCCTGCCAAGAGAGATATCATCGACCCCGTGGTCCTTCACGGCCTCATGGCCTCCGATTGAGAGATAGGATAGCCTCCTGAACATCATGAACTGACCGCTGGCTGCCGCGAGTGATTTGCACCTCTTGCCATACGTGATAATGAGTGGAAAGATCGAGAAGACACTGTGAATCATAAATGGTATAGTTATCAACTCACCCAGCGTGTCGGTCTTCTCCTTAACCACGGCCGTCAACAGATCTGTTTTTTCTCTAATCATGACGCTTACAGCGTGTGAAATTGTGGGGGAAGCGTGAACGGTATCGGCATCTGTGAAAAGGAGGATCTCTCCCTTCGCTTCTCTTGCAAGCTGGTGGCATGCCCAGTGCTTCCCAAGCCATCCTTCTGGCAAAGCTTCTCCCTTAATTACTCTGAGGTTGTTAAACTCACTTCTCATTGATTCAAGGATTTGGAGTGTTGCGTCGGATGAGCTATCGTCGAGTACGATTAGTTCGAGATTGCGGTAATCTTGATGGAGAAGGGAGTAAACGCACCTCGAGATGTTTTTCTCTTCGTTTCTGGCAGGAATCAGTACTGAAACCAGAGGGCCATGCAGAACCCTTTCGAAACGGCTGATCTTTTTCATCAGAATCGCGTTAGAGATTGAAATTAAAAACATCATACCTAGGAAGAGAGCAACTGAAACTGACTGGGAGAGAAGAGAGGTCATTTTTCCTTCCTCCGAAACCTGAATGCTATGGGAAAAGCAAGCTGATCCCTGTGTTTGAAAGCAAGGATTGTTGTGTTTATTGTCCAAATTGAGATAGCAATAACGTCCTTCTGAACGACGAGAAAGATCAGGAGGCCGCACATGCTAAGAATTACCTTCCAGCCATCGGTCCTGGGATTAATGACGAACGAGAATAACAACATAAACGCTCCGATTATTGAAGGTCCGACCCATTGGGTTACACCTGACCAGATGCCGAAAGAGACCGCTACAGCCTTACCTCCATTCATTCGCAGAAAGGGTGAAAAGGCGTGACCCAGAACCGGAGAGACTGCGACGGGTACTATCTCCCAGCCGGAAATTCCTCCAATCGAAAGGGCGAGCAGCACGGGAAGATACCCCTTGAAGTAGTCGAGCGCCATCGCTAACAACCCAAGTGCTAGTCCTGCTCCCCTTATCACATTGGAACATCCCGGGTTGCCGTCGCCAATCTCCCTGATCTTCTTACCGGTCGTCTTCTCATAAATCATTTTAGAAAACATTATTGAGCCTGAAAAAAAGCCAATGAGAGTCCACAGGATGAACATCAAATCTTCCTCCGGCATAGAGCATATTACTTTCCTCATCTAAATGCCCCGAATGCTTGACGAGGAGGGATCTCTCCTCTTGTTGACTGTCCAAACTTCTTTCCGAGCTACGATTTCGCTTATTACTTGGTATCTTCTTCCAAACAACTTACAAAGGAGAGAGCCACTTGTATGTCGACTGAGCCCAGGATTCACGATATCAACTCTCTGCTTCTATTGAACCATGAGAAGTCAATTATACATAGCAAACCGGGCAAAGCGCTTCTTCTTGAGAGCGAATAGCTTGATTTCTGCAAGACCTGAAGTAAATGATAAAATCTCATCGAATATCGGAAAGGATGGTAAAGATGAAGAGAATTCTATCCGTGTTTCTCCTCTTGTTCTCATTAGCACTGCCACTTCTCGCACATAGTTTGGAGGATGTATCTGTAAAGGAGTGGAGGCAGGACATCGGGTTTCTCGAAGAGAAACTGTCGAGCACTCACCCTAATCCCTATTTCAAGACGGATGAGGGTACGTTCAGACAGCTTCTGCGAAGTCTGGAACGCGATCTGGAGAATCTGTCGTCCAGCGAGATCTACACAAGGCTTACAGAAATCGTCGCATCGATTGGAGACGGCCACACTGCGATCTATCCCGATAGCAGGCTTGCCGTGTATCCAATTTACACTTACTGGTTTACTGACGGGCTTTATATAGTCGCCACATCTGAAAGCGAAAAGCACCTGCTGAACTGCAGAGTAGTTGAGATTGCAGGCCTGGAAGTCGAAGATGTCTTTGAACGGTTGAGAAAGGTTGTATCATTCGACAATGAATGGGGATTTCTCCAATCTCACTCTGACTATTTGAATAAAGAAGAGATTATGAAGGGCCTGGGGATGGTTGACATGGATGGAAATCTTCTTCTTAAGGTCGAAAAGGAAGGAAAGATAATTGAAGCCTCCGTAAAGCCTCAAAGAGAAGTATTTCATTGGTTACAGAAGAGAGCGGATGAGATAGACAGAACCTATCAAGGAAGGAAGTACTGGTATCAGTACTACCCTGATTCCAGGATCTTGCATTTTCATTATGCTTCATGTGGTTCGGAAAAAGGAAACCCGTTCATACTGTTTAATTGTAGAATGTTTCTATTCACCTGGACGAACCCAGTAAGCAAATTCGTCCTTGATCTCAGGGGAAATGGAGGAGGCAGCTCTGTCGTTCTGGCTCCTTTCATTCTTAGAATGATGTTTGATTGGAGGTTAAACAAAACGGGAAAGCTCTTTGTTCTAATCGATCGCGGAACCTTCTCTTCGGCAGTTCTCAATGCCATTTCCATGAGAAAACGCACAAACGCGATCTTTGTGGGTGAACCGACCGGTGGCAGTCCGAGGCACTATGGTGAAGTAGAGAAATTTCAGCTGCCTAACTCGGGAATTTCCGTAAGTTGTTCAACCACTTATTGGAAGACTACATCCGATACATCGGAAGCTTTTATGCCGGACATATTGGCGGTGAGATCCTTCCAGGACTATTACGAAATGCGCGATCTAGCCTTTGAAGCCGTTATGACCTATGGATGGGAAGGGGAGGAATAGATGTTAACTCTGTTTAAGAACGTTGAAGTATTTGCTCCAGAACCTCTCGGAAGGAAAGACATTCTGATTTCTGGAGAGAGGATTGTCGAAATCGATGAAGGGATCGACGAATCGGCCGTTCGGTCGCTCAGGGGAGATGTATTCGACCTAGGTGAGGCGTATGCGATTCCCGGATTTGTTGACGGGCACGTGCATCTAATCGGGGGAGGCGGAGAAGGAGGCTTTTCAACAAGAACTCCTGAAGGTTCTTCGCATCAATTCGCCGAAGTCGGTACCACGACAGTTGTTGGAATGTTGGGCACCGATGGTGTTACCAGAGATCACGCTTCTTTGCTTGCAAAGGTTAGGGACTTCCGAAACTCGGGGATAGATTCTTACATGCTGACAGGCTCTTACAGATACCCTTTGAAGACGCTTACGGGGGATGTCATGAGGGATATTGTATTCATTCCCGAGATAATCGGCGTGGGCGAGGTTGCCGTCTCGGATCATAGAAGCAGTAACCTTAGTTCCACAGAGCTTCAGAGATTTGCTATGGACGCGCGTGTGGCCGGAATGCTTTCCGGCAAGGCTGGAGTGACCGTGCTGCATCTTGGAGATGGACAGGAGAAGCTTAAACCTCTTTATGAAGCAGTTGCCGACGGTACTCTCAATCCACGACAGATTATCCCTACACACATCTGTCGATCGGAGGAACTCCTAAGTCAGGGCATCGACTGGGTGAGCAACAAGGGCGGATATATTGACATCACTGCAGATGAACAAAGCACACACCTGGTTCTGAAAGACATCTACAGCAAGAAGATCAGATTCGACAGGATCTGTGTCTCTTCTGACGGCCTCGGTTCTCTTCCCAGATTCGATGATGAAAAGAACCTGGTCGGGATAAGGCCGGCACCGGTCGATACTCTTCTTAAAACCTTCACAAGATTGGTCAAAGGCAGAGGTCTTCCGATACATGAAGCTCTGAAGCCTTTTACGGCAAACCCGGCTGCGTTCTATCATCTGCAGAGAAACGGAATTGGGCTGCTCAAGAGGGGAGGCTCTGCAAACATCTTATTCATTGATCGGGATTTCCAGATAGTCGAAGTGATTTCCAGTGGAAGATCAATTTTGGAAAAAAGGCGATGATCGGTGTGAAACTATGTGCAGTTTATTACAGTAGATCTGGTTCGACAAAGGAAATTGCGGAAAGCTTTTCCGATTCTATTGGTGCAGAACTCTTCAAACTTGAAGACAAAAAGCCCTTGAAATCGATATCCGGTCTCTATGCGCTGCTTGGCCTCGGAAGTCCGTTGAAGGAACCGCTTCCAGATATCGGCAGTTTCGAATTCCTGGTGCTGTTGACTCCAATTTACGCCTGGCATCCTTCGCCTCAGATGAATACTTTCGTGAACAATGCCGATCTGAAAGGCAAGAGCGTGTTTCTAGTAGGTGTAGGAGCAGGTGAGACAAATGAGAAAGCTCTAAAGAGATTCTCCGCAAAAGCCGAAAAGGCCGGCGCGAAAGTAGTCGGGACGAAAAACTTCAAAGGATTGCAGATTAAACAGGATTTGAAGGAGGTCAAATCGAATCTTATAGAAAGCGGGAAACAATTAGCCGGAATCATCGAAAGACTTGTCCAATAGACCTAAATAGACCTAGTAGAGATGTTCGAAGAGGATCTTTAGTCCAATCGAGATTAGCACAATTCCTCCGGTTGCTTCCATCAACTTGCCGAATTTCTGACCCAGTCTCTGTCCGCCCGTTACACCTAGAGCGGAGAGCGTTGCAGTTATCAATCCCGTCATCATAGCAGTGAGGATGATTGGTTTTCCAAGGAATGCGTATGCACTCCCTACAGCCAGTGCATCTATAGAGGTAGCTATCGAAAGTAAGATGAGCGTAAGGCCTCTGGTTCGATCCTTGCATGAGACTTCTTCTTTCCTGTCAAGAGATTCGAGCAGCATCTTTCCGCCGATACTTCCAAGAAGAATGAAGGCAATCCAGTGATCGAAATCCATTATATAGTCTCGAAAGCTTGCTGCGAGGAAGTATCCGATGATCGGCATTCCAAACTGGAACAGTCCAAAATGAAATGCTACCCTGAAAACATGTCTGCGGGTTACATCCTCCAGAGAGATTCCAGCACATATTGAAACGGCAAATGCGTCCAGTGCTAGACCGGTTGCGACGAGCAGGTTCTCCATCTGAAGCTCCTGGTGTGAGATACCTAGATGGTAACACACCGAGAGACGAGAAGTCTTCAGAAAGAAGCAAAAGCATACTCACTACTGCTTTCAATCATGCGGAAACCGGTTTTCCTCTCGGCGTTTCATTCACTTCACCGGTCTTTCAGCAGAGGTCCTCTGGAGACAGAGAACGTGTGCTCTCCACCACCAGATTGTCTGACGATTCTCAAGAACCACTCTGCTCCTTCTGCGAAATTTGATAGCTTATATTCTGTGAACCGCTATAACTGACTCAATAAGCGTACCGGTATGGGTAGCGGCAGACCGGGTGGAGCCGGCAGCGGGGAAATTCTGGACGAGAGTCACCCGCGTCACGTCCGAAGCCTGCATCGTTTTGATCGCTTATGCTACGTAAAGTTCGTACAATCCTTCTCCGGAGGACGATACTCTGCCTTGAACCTGCTGTTGTTATAGAGCATCTTGATAAAGACGCCCCTTTGCTCGAAAAGCGTGGTTGGTCATGACAAGGAAGAATCGAGACTCTCAATCAAGTACAGGGTGTTATTCGCCACCGAGAGTGTGGCCGCCACCTTTGAGCGGCCTCCGAAGTCAACCAGCCAGTTCAATCATCCTAGTTGTTCAGAGGTTGATGGCTTTTGGCCTTCGGGTAGAACGATTTTTGTGATCTTCGTGTGAGTAATTGCTCCGTCACTGAAAGATCCTGGAATTCTTTAGAGGGCTTCCCGTGAGATTCGAGAAATACTGTTTGAAACATCATCTGTGAGAAAACCAGTAGAAATACTCCTCCATCATCTGCTAAGCAGGTCCTTCTCAGTTTTCCAGAAATCATTTTCAGAACTGTGAACTGAAAATCCATTTATCTGTCCTTCCATAGTTCTGAAAAGTGAATCTGTTTCACGATCCCGCTGAGCAGAATTCCAGGCTAACTCACCCGGAAGCAGGAATTTCAGTTCCGTTGATGCCTGTGAAAAGAAGTCTTGTTCTTCCCCGAGCTTTTCGACATATTCCCAGTGAATTCTGTACAGTGAAGCAAGGGCAGAAGGGGGAACAAATTCTACTCTCGATATTCTAGCGTTTCCACTGCCGTCAATTACTATAGTGTCTTCTCTTTCATACTCCATGGAAATTGCGCTGCAAGCCACAAGGAGTAAAAACAGAACAATAAGAAATTGCTTCATATCGAACCCTCCCAGTCCATTGTCGAGGGAGTGGCTTTGATTGAGGTGGCAAGGGTAATTGGTTCGATAGGAAACTGGCAGTGAGAAGTCGACTCCCCTACGCTTTCATTATATGCTTTTGGAGTCCCAACACAATACGACCGATATGACAATCCAACTGGAACGGACCCTATGTAATCCGTTCGCTCCAGTGGAGTTATCGCAGGACTATTACTTCAATCTTATAGGCCGATAGCTCATATTGCTGAGGAGCGAAAAGCTTCATCTGTATGATGGATCGCCAAATGACCGGGGTGTTATCATTGAAGAAGGGAGTACAATGTGGTTCGTAGGGGTGCAAGGATGGAGCTTGTCTATGGTAAAAGAAACCCGGCAAAAGTGACGAGCACTAAGACGATGCTTGATGGACTGGATCTCCAGATAAAAGACCTGTGTTCACTCGATCATCTTCCGACTGTTGAGGAGTCCGGAATTAGTCCTCTCGAAAATGCCAAAACAAAGGCGGAGGCTTACTATCGCTTAATTGGCAAACCCATCTTTACTTGCGACTCCTGACTTTACATCGAAGGCCTAGATTCTGAACTTCAGCCTGGAGTGAAGATCAGAAGGCTGGGTGACAAGGTTATGAATGACGACGAAATGATCGACTACTACAGTAGGCTTGTAGCCGGACTCGGAGGGCGGACAGTGGCTCATTATAGAAACGCCATCTTTCTTGTCTTGAGCGACGATCGAAAACGCTGGCTGATGGATGACACGATAGAAGAGACGTTTTATCTTGTGAGCAAGCCGCATTCGATAAGAGTTGAAGGGTTCCCTTTGAATTCGCTCTCTGTTGATGTTCAGTCGGGTAAGTACTTTGTTGACCTTACCGACGAAGAAAGGGCCAGTGCTTATAGCTGTCGTAATGGCTTCAGGAATTTCTTCAGCGAAGCAATCCGTTAATATGTTGATGTGCATTCTATAAGAGCAATATCGTATCCCGCAGCTCATGAAATGCTATTAAGCAGCAAGGCAATAAAGGGAGGACAAAATGGCTTACAAGACAATTAATGGAACTCGACTTTACTACGAGATTAGAGGCAATGAAGGAGGAAGCGAGACGGTCGCCTTTTTCAATGGAGTCATGGCTTCGACGAACAGCTGGTCGCTGCAAACAGGTGTCTTTGAGAGATTTGGGTACAAGATTCTCCTTCACGATTTCAAGGGCCAGCTTCTTTCGGAAAAACCGGCTGGGCCTTACACGTTCAGTGAGCATGCTGAAGAGGCTTTGCTTCTAATGAAGGAACTGGATATTGACAAAGTGCACATAATCGGTACTTCTTACGGAGGCGAAGTAGCTCTAAGATTTGCCATTGATTTTCCTGAGATGGTTAAGTCAATTTCAATCATTGATTCGGTGAGTGAGCTCGACGAGGTTCTAAAGCTTTTTATCCGCAATTGGAAAGAAGCAGCTGGCAAAGGTGACCCTGTGAAATTCTTCTGGAATATGGTGCCGACAATCTACAGCAATTCCTTCATCAAGAGCAATATCAAGATGCTTGAAGAGCGAGCGAATGCATTGAAAAGGGTATCAGAGGACTACTTCGAGGGCCAGATAACTCTATATGATACGTTCTTGAGCGACGTGTACATGAGCGATTCGCTTGGAAGAATCAGCTGCCCAACGCTTCTAGTCTGTGGCGAAGAAGATATTCTGAAGCCCAGGAAGTTTTCGAAAATCATGGCGGACAGGATCCAGAGATCGGAATTCGCTGTTATTCCTGATTGTGGTCACGTGACAATATTTGAAAAGCCAGACGTACTGAACAGCCTGCTTCTAGGCTTCATTATGAAGAACTCAGATCTTGAAGCTTAATTAGTTTTATGACCGTTATCAGTTAAGAGCTTCTTCTTTGAAATAGCTTGAAAAGCTCCATCACTACCAACAGAGGCGCTGCACATGCCAGCAAAATCAGCCACTGGGAGATCGAAACAGGAGAAACACCGAGCAAGTTCTGGAATAAGGAAGTGTTCATTGCAATCAGGTGGAGGCCGTGTGCTGCAATAACTCCAAAAACCAGAATGTAGTTTCTCCTAAGGGGTACTCTGAAGGCCGACTCTGTTTCTGATCTGCAATTGAAAACATGAACATTTTGCATAAGGACAAACAGAAGAAGAAGTAGATTTCTTGCGGAGTCCTCTTCCATTCCGGAACCCAGAAGCACCATCCAGGCAACAAATGCAACAAGCCCCATTGAGAACCCTGACAAGAGTGTCTCTCCAATCATCAATCTGTCGAAGATCCCCTGGTCTGTTCTTCTTGGGGGATTCTTCATCACCCCGGGTTCGCCTTTCTCGAAGGCAAGGGCAACGTCTTGTATTCCATTCGTGACAAGGTTTAGCCAGAGAATCTGAACCGCAACTAAAGGGAGAGGAACATTGAAGATCACCGCGAGAACAAATAGCAGAAGTTCAGCGGCGCCAGTCGATATCAATAAGTAGATCACTTTGCGAACGTTTGCAAACGCGAACCTACCCTCCTCTATTCCCGATACTATCGAAGCAAAATTATCATCTGTGATGATTATCGAACCGGTATCTTTGGCAACATCTGTACCCGAGCCCATTGCTACACCAATGTTTGCCCTTTGCAGTGCAGGAGCGTCATTCACACCATCACCCGTAACTGCTACGAAGTGGCCTTCTCTCTTCAGTGCTTCAACGATATGAAGCTTCTGGACTGGAGACACTCTTGCAAAGACATTAGAAGAAAGGCATAGGTTGGCAAATTCTTTGCTTTCGTGGTCGCCAGCGCTCTCGAGGTCTTTGCCCGTAACTACTTTGTCGTTCTTTCCTATGATTTCGAGTTCTTCTGCAATTGCTTTGGCCGTAGACGGGTGATCTCCAGTTATCATAATGACTTTGACTCCAGCATCCTGGCTTTCTCTGACCGCACCTTTGACTTCCGGCCTCAGCGGATCTATGAATCCGACTAGTCCGATGAACACAAGGTCGTTAATCTCATCAATCTCAATATCATCACGGTCTACTTCACCTGAAGCGAAGGCGAGCACTCTGTAGCCGCCTTCAGCCAACGAAAGCGCTTTAGCCTCAATTTCTTTGCTGTCGAGCTCATTGGTGCTACCATCATCATTCAACACAGTTTTGCATCTCGAAAGGATCGTCTCGACCGCTCCCTTCATAGCACATATCTTTTTTCCCTGGTATTCATAAATGGCTGCAGAGTATCTCTTCTCCGATTCGTATGGAACTTCTCTCAATATCCGAGTCTCTTCACGAAGCGACTTCGGTGAAAGACCCGATTTGTAGGCCATTGAGAGAAGAGCAACGTCCATTGCGTCACCACTTTGATGCCACTGGTCGTTCTCCTTTTCGAGAACACCTTCATTGGCTATAACGGAAATCTTTATTAGTTCTTTCAGAGCTTCGGGAATCTCATGTTCGATTCCTTGAAACTCTCCTTTGTCGTTATATCCTTCACCACTTATTTCATAGTCCTTTCCAGAAGCTAGTCTTACAATTCTTGCAGTCTGCTGGTTAACTGTGAGTGTTCCGGTTTTGTCACTGGCGATGACGGTGCAACTTCCGAGACTCTCAACTGCTTCGAGCTTTCTGACAATAACGTTCCTTTTTGCCATCCTGCTCGTTGCGACTGAAAGCGCAACAGTTAGAGCAACGGGAAGCCCCTCGGGGATGGCGGAAACAGAGAGCGCCACGGCGAGAAAGAATACGTCGGAAAGAGGGTATCCTTGCAAGAGTCTGAGCAGAGCGAATCCGGCAGCTGCTATCAGCACAATATATGCAATCTTGCGCGTGAATTCCTCCATCCTAATCACGAGAGGAGCCTTTCCTTGCTCGGATCCAGTTACGACTTCTGCAATCTTTCCAATTTCGGTGCTGTTGCCTGTTGCGACTACGACTCCCTTTGCTCTACCCGTTATCACTGTCGAACCGGCAAATGCCAGGTTCTTTCGATCGCCTATCTCAAGATCTTCGTCGAGTTGATCCGTGTTCTTCTCAACGGTAGTAGATTCGCCTGTTAGAAACGACTCGTCGACAGAAAGATTGTTGGTTTCTATTAACCTGATATCAGCGGATAACCTATCACCCGACTCGGCAAGAACAATGTCTCCAGGCACCAGTTCATTTGAGTTTACCGTTCTCGTCTCCCCATTGCGTATTACTCTTGATTCCACTTTCATGATTTTCAATAGAGCCTCGGCGCTCTTCTCGGCCTTGAATTCTTGAGTTGTTCCGATAATTGCGTTCAGGACAACTACGGCAAGGATAAAGATTGCATCATCGGGTTCACCAATTATCACGGAAATGAATCCGGCAATCAGGAGTATGTAGATCAAAGGGTCCTTGAACTGCGAGAGAATTATCTGGAGGATAGTGACGGGTTTTTTCTTTGGGAGTTCATTTGGACCGAATCTGTTTAACCTCTCTTTGACTTCTTCTGATGAGATTCCCTCCTTCGAGCTATCCAGATTCTGGAGGGTTTCCTCTACCGAAAGCTTATACCACTTTGTGTTTTCAATACTCTTCTGCATTGTTCCCCCCTGCATCAACAGGAATTCGAATTTCCTGGTTTTGAGAAGGCCCTCAATGAACTGACCTCAATTGCTCTGGGTAACGAAATACTTCACCCAAGGACTGCTATATCTAGAAGTATCCTTGAATCCAAATTTCCTGTAGAACTCGACAGTCGAATTCATGAATGATCTTTCAATGCCAAATGATTTCATTCTTCTAATGCCTTCCAAAAGTAGTTGAGTTGCAAAACCGAGATTTCTGTAGGCAATGTGTGCCGACCGGTTCAAAGTTTCCATATCGGTTTTCCAGATCGAGCCAAATCGTACAAAAGGAGGCATGCTCGCCATCGGGACCTACAACAAAAAGGTCTAGCTCTCTCCCATAATCAGGAGCTTTCTGAATCTCTCTGAAAGCGTCTGCTGGAGGCCAATGTGAAGGTGGACAAAAACCATGAAAGGCCATCGCCTTTGCTCTTGATCTCTTGATCGAATCGTCTTCTTCAGCAACACTGAGTACTTTGTATCCTACCGGGAAGGAAGGAGTCTCTACATCATCGTGAATCTCATAGACAAGATAGGGATTAGGTGTCTCCAGTCTGATGTAGACTCTCTCCTCTACCACCGATTCAAGATCTTTGACATAGAGTTTCACGAGCCCATATCCATTTGCCCAGTCTGCACAAGGTCCTCTTCAATGTAATCGATAATCTCAGGACAAAGAAACCCGTAATTCGGATGGACTTGTATCCAGGCTTCTCCGGGCTCTTCGTTTTCGGAATGTGCTACTGCAACTACTTCTCCATCGCCGGTTTCCCAGATTCCAATTCCGTTTTGCCAGAGAGGAGGTTCGTCTCTGTGGTCCACATGTGGTCTCATCGGAACGCCGAAATAACTCGGTGAATAGTACTTATGGAGAGGTATGATGTGAAATCTACAGATATTCCACCTGTCGATGGTCCAGTTGAAAGGTCCTCCATAGAGTGGGAAAGTCTCTATTATCAGGTCTCTTATCCTCATGTAGTCAATTTCTGGCACATAGCCTCCTCATGGTGACATCTTTCTTCAAAGAGATCCCTCCCTGAACATAGCATGAGACTTTCTGCACCGAATAATCGTTAATTATACCATAGCAGCAAATCCAACAACGTCCCCAAGTCTCTCGCTACAGTACAACCAAAAGAAAGGGCCGGAATTTACCCGGCCACTTTTCATCAGTCTCGAGCTGTTGAGCTTATCTGAGGAGCTCAGTACTGAATCGCTCTAGGAAGCTTCTTGGCCTGCTCAATCCAATTCAGAATCTGTTTCTTGGATGGTAATTTGCGCACGAGTCTCTTTGCTGCATTTACTTCCACTACCTTTTCATAAAGGTTATCACCGTTTCTCTTAGAGAGTTCTGGCACTGTGTCGACTCCAGCTGCTTCAAGTAGTTCAGAGTATTCTCCCCCGATTCCCTTGATTCTCATCAAGTCTGCGTGATTCACCCAGGTAAGGATGGTCTCTTCAAGAATATCGGTTTTCTTAGCAAGTTCGGCTCGTGCCTTCTTTGTTTCGCAGGTCTTCAGAAGCGCTTCGATTGAGTTTACACCCGCATCCTTGAGCTTCTTTTCAAACACGGGTCCAATCCCTTCTACAATTGTGAGTTTCGCCATTGATCTTCCTCCCTTCTATATAGTGGTTTTGATTTCAAACTATCCCGCAACTGCTCTGTTACAACTACATGATTCACTTGGCCATTTCTTGAGCAAGTCCCCAACGGAGGAACTCTCGCAATCAACAACTTGCCCCTCTTTGCTCTTGTCAAGCAAATAGGATGACATCCTCTAAACATCTCCGCCGCTGCCCTATTTACAAAGCAATCACTTGTTGGCTCGGAATCAGCATTTTCATCTTTTTACTCCTTGTCAAGGACCACCAGAAGCAACTATGCCAGTTGCCGAAGAATGTCTGAAACACGATTGGGCTATAGTTTTGTCGGCTCCCAAGATTCTTCTTCATTTCATTTTCCACATAGTCCTGTTTAGGCATCTCAGACTCTTTGGTCTTGTGAACGGCTGAGATGGATATACGGACATTCTCTGGAGTATCTTCCCGATGCTTCTTCAACCCTTTGCTGAGAGATTCAAAACCTTGCTCAGTCGAGCAGTAGAGCAAAAGCCCCTTTAAAAGCGTAGGGACACAGGTTAAGTGAGTTCTCTGACCTTCTCCGGAGTTGTATTAACGGATCGGGCTAGTTCCGAAGCGTCATCTTCTTCACAAAGCTGCTTCAGCTCGAGATCAAATAGCCTCACAAATGGCCTCCTTTGAAATTAGGTAACACCAATGTTATTATACTTCCTTGTTATAAAAAGAAAGGTACTTGGAGAGAGTCGACACTCGAGGAAATCAATACTCCTGGATTCAGTCCTTCCGAAACCTACTAATACGGACTTTAAGACTAGCAGATTCTATTATTCAGTATGTTGGCTGTGAATCATTGGAGTTCAAAACTCTTCCGAGAGCTGAATTACGAGCGCACCGAATTCTTCGATACTAGGAGCTCAAAGTGAAAAGGAAAGTGAATCTGATTTCTCAATTATCGTTGTTCTGTATCTCTCTTTCTGGAATAGCCTTTCAACTGTTATTGTCCAGGAATCTTTCGGGAGCACTGATGCAATTGAGCTACTACACTTTGCAGACGAATCTGATAGTCGCAATAGTCGCCCTCTTGAATGCAGTATTCTCCGTAAAGACAGCAAAATCACAAATAACAGCCGGATTACTGCGCATTATCACGGGTGGTTCGGTGTTGTGGATAACAGTGACTATGACTATTTACCATCTCCTTCTTTCGGACCGCTATAGGCCCTGAGGACAGGCTCTGTTCGCTAACAACCTTTTGCACTACGTTACACCGCTTCTCGCGATAATCTTCTGGCTAATCTTTGAAGAAGGGAAATCATATAGGTTTTTCTATCCCTTGCTCTGGGCAGTATATCCTCTTTCCTACGCGGTTGTTTCGGTGATTCGAGGAGCCATAACAGGTTTTTTCCTTACTGGTTTCTAGACCCCGCTGCGACCTATCCAAACGGAATTGGTTCATATCTAAATCTCTTCATCTTCACTCTTGTTGTCGGTCTGATTTTCATTGCGACCAAGTATCTAATGGTCTTCTTGAACTATCTACATCTTTCTGGCGGTCGCTTTGCAAATCTATTCAAGAATAATAACCGGATTTGATTAGAAAACTGACCTAGAAGTCAGTTTGTATTGATTCATATCTCTTGTCCTTATGTAAGTTAAGAAAAGGAGGGCTAGGCCCTCCTTAAGAGAATTAACAACTCGCTGTTAGCGTGTTCCCAAACCTTTGCGGTATCCTCTTCCTTCGCCGAAAGACTTCCCCGCTTCGCAACTACCATTTCTCAAGCGTTTCTGAAGCATCTCTCCGTCATTAGGACATGACTCTCCTACGTTGGCTTCAGTTCTTTCAGCAAAACGCGGGCACTCTTCGGAAGCAAGTCTAGCGCCCTTGTTTCCTCTGAGTTGCTGACCAACAGCATAGGTTAGAGTTGCCGCCAGGAAAAGTACAAGTACGATTATGACTACTTTCTTCATCCCTATGCACCTCCTTCATTCAAGCAGTACACAAGATATTACTATCCATTCCTTAGAGTTTCCTTAGATTCTCAACTTGGACGGAGCGAATAGCATCACCTAATCAGCAAACAGATCGTGGAGTTCCACGTAGATTTAATTATGCTGTTCATTGAATAATCGAGATTCGATATCACTGCTTTGACCGAATCCCTTCAAGAACAAAGAGGAAATACGAATTGAACCAAGTGATCTCTCCTTTCTTCCCTAGAGTAGTTGAGCATCTCTAGTTCCAAAACGTATGCTAGAACTCCCTCAATGCATTAGCATCTGCATTCCAAAGCTTTGTAGGTGATTGCATTTTCCAATTGTCGCTTTGCTAGAAGAGTTTTCGTAATAAACACTAGGGAGAATTTGAAAGGATTTTCGCTCGTTAACATTATGTTCTGCTTGAAACCCGTGAATCAATGTTCTGACATTCTGTGTTCTTGGGGACTTCTTGGAGCTCCTAGTAACCGCTTGGTCTTTCCTGCACTATCATTCTATGACTTCCCTAACGGTATTGTTCATCTCGTGAAGAATGAGAACCTCCAAGTAACCTTCTATAACATCCCTCCTTTATTGAAGGGTGACCTAAAACTACCCGCTAGCAAAGCCCCTTGAAAATCGTGACGCATTTATCTTTCGGTTCCACCGCTCAACAAAAACCTTGAAATAGAGTTTTGTCGATTTCATGCCGATTATTTCGTAGATCTGTTCAGTTTGAAAGCGGAAAAGAAGAGGGCCCTGATGAGCCCTCTCTACAAGATTCAGTAGTAAATCAATTCAAGAAGCAGGTAGAAGGTATTTATGCTTTCATGGTATCCATCTATCTCCCAGTAATACAGATCGTAGCTGCCATCGTCATATACTTCGAATTGGCAGTACACTTCTGCTGGAATCCCTCCAAGGTCGAAGGTTCCATAGAACTCTACAATATCGAGATCATCTGTTGATAGAAAGTAGTCCCAGTATGGATCGTAGAAGAAACTGTCAAAGGCTTCCCCTAGCGTCATCCAGTTGTAGTACACGTCGAAATATGAGTTCTTGACGTCCGTGATTTTCGATGCAAAGATTGAGTTCAACAACGTATTAATCAACGTATCGTCCTGAGTAACATCGTCAACTCCGAGGTAAGCGATCTCGAAGGTCCGTTCATCGACGTTTACTATGAACTGGAAGAGAGCTTCAACAAGCTCGTCGTTGCTGTAGAAGAAGCCCGAGAACTCTACAACGTCTAGATTGTCGGAAGTAAGGAAGTAATCCCAGTAACTATCGGCGAAAAAGCTGCTGAAAGACTCTCCTATTACCCTGTCGGGGAATTCGTAGAAGAAACCGTCTCTTACTATGGAGATTGCTACAGCAGCCCTATCGGGAAGAAAGATCCTCTCCAAAAAAGCGTACTGGCCGCTATTATCCTGAGGAACTCCATTGATCTCCCAATAGCTCAATGTGAAGGTAGAGTCCTCTTCTACAACCGAGAATCGCATCAGAACCGTTGAACTTCCCCTATATTCATCCGCGAAGCTGCCGTTGAACTCAACAATGTTTTGCGTTCCTTCCTTCAAATGCTTCCATCTTGACATCTCGAAGAATGAGTCAAAGGCTTCGCCTATGGGCACATCGGGGAAATTATTGAAAGTTCCGTCAGTTACAATACTGATGAACTTCGCACTGTCTTGTGGCAATAACCGCTGGGAGAAAGCGGAGCTGGCGATAAGGACTATCAAAATCAGCAAAACAGAAAATTTCTTCATAAACCAACCTCCTTTGTCCTATACCTTGATTAGTAATTGATCTTGAATCTTTGAATCCTATTTCCTAATTGCTCCAGTACAAACACATTGTCTTTACCGTCGACACATATATTGAAAGGCTTCGTAAATAAACCACTTGTAGTTCCTACACCTCCCCACTCAAAGAGGAAGTTCCCGTCCGGATCAAGAACTAGTATCATACTTGTCATTTTGTTTATAAAGAACAGATTTCCAAAACGATCTACCACAGACTCTCCAGGCTGGCCCCAGTTGCCTTCATAGGTTGAGGCCCAGTTCGAAATGTAGTTCCCTTGGGAATCAAACTTCTGGATTCTTCTCATTATGTCGTCCGATACGTAGATGTTTCCATTGCTGTCAACGCTCAACCCCGATATTGAGGCGAGATTGCCGGGGTTCATTGCCTCGAACATGTTTACCTTTGCGCCTACTGTCAGCAGAAGAGTTCCTTCCCCGTCGAAAACCTGAACTCTTTGATTGAAAGCATCGCCTACATATATTGTGTCTGCGCCATCGATTGCAATATACATAGGTCCGTCAAACTGACCGGGTTCTGCACCTTTACTTCCCCAAGACTTCACAAACTTGTTCTCGTTATCGAACTTCTGAACTCTGCCATTCTGGGAATCAGCGACGTATATACTGCCTTTTGAATCTACGACAACATCATGCGGGAAAAGGAATTCACCTCGCTCGCTGCCAAACCTTCCGAAGGACATTTGGTGCTTTCCGGTGCTGTCGAAAACCTGAATTCTATGATTAAGTGTGTCGGCTACGTAAATGAAATCTTTCCCGTCTGAGGCAAGCCCCTGAGGGTCACTGAACTGTCCGTCCTTGTTCCCTTGAGACCCCCATGACTTTTCGAAAGTCACGGACAAACCTAGCAACGAAATAGAAGAAATAATTAGAATTGTAAGAATGGCAAACCACTTCAAAAAATCCACCCCTTTTGGCATCTCATTTTGCCTGTCTGATCTTATCATCCCTGATGCTCAAAACAGAACGATTTCATACACTCGTATCGGGTGATTCCGGGTCTTCGGCCGCAAATGAAAATGAAGGAACGAGGAAGGCGCAAAACCAAGTATAAACGTGATGTGATGCTTCTACCAACAATCATTGTCCTTGTTTGAGGTTACCGGGCGTTGCCACATAAAGCTACGTGTTCTAAACTATAGATGAGATGTCGCTGATTATTTCTCATAATCGATGGTGATTCAATTTAGCAAGTACATACCCTAACATAGAATGAACACCAAAAACCAAATTAAATTGGAGGTGCCTCAATTGGCAAAGATGATTAAGAAGAATTACCTACTTGCTCCCGGACCGACACCGGTTCCTATCGATGTACTACTTGAAGGTGCTAGGGATACTATTCATCACAGAACTCCACAGTTCAAAAAAATCTTTGAAGATGCGGTAAGCGGCACTAAGAATGTCTTCAAGACGGAGAATGATCTATTCATTCTAGCTTCTTCAGGAACAGGTGCCATGGAAATGGCCGTCACGAATATTGTAAATCCCGGCGAGAAAGTTATAGTTTGCAGTGTTGGAAAGTTTGGCGAAAGATGGCTTGAGCTAGCAAAGACTTTTGGTGCAGATGTTGTCTTGTTGGAGAGGGAGTATGGAGATTTCTACACTCCGGAAATGGTTGAAGAATCCCTCAATGCCAACCCGGATGCGGTTGCAGTTCTGACAACTCTTAGTGAGACATCCACAGGCACTGTAATGGATATCGAAGGTATCAGCAAAGTTGTGAAGAAGGCCGGCAAGCTGATTGCGGTTGATGGTATAAGCGGTCTTGTTGCAGAGCCCTTGCTAACGGATGAGTGGGGACTGGATATCGTTGTCTCCGGTTCCCAGAAGGGTTTCATGCTGCCTCCTGGACTGGCCTTCATATCATTCAGCAAAGAAGCCGTTGAAAAGGCTAAGAACACGAAATCCACAAGCTACTATTTTAATCTGAAGAAATATCTCAAAGACCCTCTTCCATGGACGCCCGCAGTTAATTTGATCTATCAGCAGAGCCTTGCAGTAAAAATGCTCCTTGACGAAGGCATGGAGAATGTGTGGGCACGACACGAACTGATGGGAAAGGCAACAAGAGAAGCCATAAAAGCAATGGGGCTGGAGCTTTTTTCCAAGAGACCGGGAAACGTCCTCACTTCTGTCAAAGTACCTGAAGGAGTCGACGGCGGCAAAATCGTCTCTATTATGAGAGACGAATATGGCGTAACAATCGCAGGAGGACAGGGCACGATGAAAGGTAACATCTTCAGAATTGCACACCTCGGCTACATGTCCGACTATGACGTAGTAATTGCCCTAACGGCTCTTGAGAAAGTCTTGCGAAGACTCGGCTTCAATGTCGAGTACGGGACCGGAGCGAAAGTCGCTATGGAAGTATTCGAAAAGGAGGGTGCGTGATGCTCAGACTGCATGCTAACGATCCTCTGGACAAAACCGCTATGAAGATACTCGAAGAAAGCAATCTCTTCCAGATATCTGCAGAGCATCTCGATAGAGATCATTTGCTTGAGATAATGCCTGAGGTTGAAGTGCTCGTTGTCAGGAGTGCGACGAAAGTCACATCAGAGATAATCGAGGCAGGGAAGAAACTCAAGCTAATCGCAAGAGCCGGAGTTGGGTTGGACAATGTAGATGTCGAGGCGGCAAAGAAACACAATATCCTTGTTAGAAATACGCCTGGCGCGAACGCGATATCGGTGGCTGAGCTGACTTTCGGATTGCTTCTTGGACTGGTCAGACATATTCCAAGAGGTACTTACGGAATTAAGGAAGGAAAGTGGGAGAAGAAGGAGCTCAAGGGTACCGAGATCTTTGGCAAGACTATAGGATTGATCGGGTTTGGAGCAATAGGCAGGGAAGTAGCAAAGAGAGCATTGGCATTTGGAATGAACGTCTGTGCGTACGATCCTTTTGTTAAGGAAACCGATTTGGAAGTCGATCTGATGGACACCGTTGACTCACTTATTGAGAGATCGGATATAATATCGCTCCACATACCCCTCACTCCCGAAACGAAACACATAATTGGCGAAAAAGAGATCTCCCTGATGAAGGACGGCGTTATTATTATCAATGCAAGCCGAGGCGGGACCATAGATGAACAGGCACTCTACAACGGATTGGTTTCAGGTAAGGTTTCTGGAGCAGCCCTTGATGTTTTTGAGGTAGAGCCGCCGTCCGACGAGTTGAGAAGGAAACTTATCGGACTGGGGAACGTAATCTGCGTTCCTCATGTAGGAGCAAGTACATCGGAGGGTCAGAAGAGAGTTGGCCTGGAGATGGCCAAGATAATCGTAGAAGAATGCAAGATCATGATATAATGCACATGATTTTTCTGGTGGAGGTGTGAGTGTGAAAGTATACGTAGACAAAGATACTTGTATTGGATGTGGCGTGTGCGAAGGAATATGTCCCGAAGTCTTCAGAATGAATGATGATGGAAAGGCAGAGGTGATTGTTCCGGAGACAGAAGCGGCTTGTGCTCAGGATGCCGCTGATTCTTGTCCAGTTCAGTCAATAAAAGTAGAATAGTTTCCAATTCTTAACAATCACATGTAGGGGCAGACAAATGGTCTGCCCCTTTCTATAGTGGAACACAAAATTTGTCTATTTTTTCTGCGTGTTAAGTCTGGTATAGTAGTAATTGCTTCGGAGCTACATATTATTCGTTATTTCCTATTATGCGGTTCGCTTCAGGGTTACAGCTATCATCCGTGGAGGTCGTTGTGTCTAATTCTATAATAAGCACTCTTAAGAAGAAGGTCTCAAAGAAAACGTGGGACAACTGGTTCTCCACATTTGAATTGAAAGAAGTCGAAGATGAGAAAGTGGTTTTCTCTGTTGCCAATCTATTCATAAAGGATTGGCTCCAGACAAAATACGGAGGAGTCATTTCCGATTCAATATCAAGTATCCTTGGAAAGAAAATGCCTTTCGAAATAATCTACAAAAGCAAAGAGACCCACTCGGAGGAGCAAAGCGATTCAAGAGTTTCCGGTTCTCTGTTGAAAAGAAAGCCGCTGATGATTTCCAACCTAAACCCGGAATACACATTCAGCAATTTCGTTGTCGGGAGCGAGAATAAGGCGCTCTACCAAGTTGCGCTTGATGTTGCCCAGAATCCGGGCAAATATAATCCCTTCTTCGTATACGGAGATGTTGGGCTGGGTAAGACACATCTCCTGCAGGCAATCGCTCAAGAGACGATGAACAGTTTTCCCGACAAGAAGGTGCTATACATAACAAGCGAGCAGTTTATGAACGACATGATCCAGTCTATTAAAGAAAACAACATTCAAAAATTCAGAGACCACTACAGAAAGAAATCCGACATTCTGTTGATCGACGATATCCAGTTTCTAATTGGGAAGAAAGGAGTTCAAAACGAGTTCTTTCATTCATTTAATGAGCTTCACGATTCGGGAAAGCAGTTGATAATATGCTCTGATAGAAATCCTGAGGAGCTTGATACTTTCCATAGCAGACTCAAATCAAGATTCCAGATGGGCATGCTTATGTCGATCCAGGAACCCCAGCCTTCTACGAGATTTCATATTGCTAAACAGCTTGCTCAGAGAGAGTCCGTTTCACTTCCGGACGATGTGGCGAAAGTTTTGGCCGACAATATCGACGGAAACTTAAGAAGACTTAGAGGCGCAATCATAAAGTTGATAGTTCACAGCAGTGTTTTCAGATCACAGATAGACCTTTCTCTGGCAACTCAAATACTTCAGTCTTTTACGGGATCAGTGAATGTTCCTGTATCTCAGAGACCGATAGACCAGATCTATGCTGCTATTGAGAAGATTATGAAAGTTACCAGAAAGGAGATTGAATCGGGAAGTCGAAGTAAAGATATAGTTCTTGCCAGACAGCTGACAATGTACATTCTGAAAAACCACTTCGGCAAACAAGTAACGGAGATAGCAAGGGAAACCGGTAAGCAGCACTCAACAGTGATTCACTCTCTGAAGAAGATTGATAAAAGCGTCATGATGGGTAAGGGTGCCACAAAGCTCTTGTTTGATGACATTATCGGGATGCTCTCTTCGAATTCCGCTGCCGTTTGACCTCTTGGACCTGAATCAGAAATGAGTTACGTGATTTTCGGAAAATAGCCGATAAAAGTAATCCGAATATTTCATTCAGGAAATCTCTCGGGTTGTGATGCGAGGGATAATTTCTTAACAAGCTTTTTATGGATGGGAGGTATCGATGAAATACACGATTAGCGTTTCGATTTTCTTGGCTCTCGCTATGGTGATAATCGGAGTAGTATTCAACTGGCAAGTCAATAGGCCTGAGAAGATTCCACAGATCAATTCACAACCATTTGGCAATCTGGAAGATGGAGTGTATGTTGGACGAGAAGGTTACGTTGGACTTGAGGTTGAAATACTGGATGGGAGGATAATTGAGATAAGAATTGTTCAGAATCGTTCAGACAGGTATGCTAGAAGTGCAGAAGCCTTAACCGAAAGAATTGTTGAAGCTCAGAGTCTCGATGTAGATGTGATTACCGGAGCCACAGCGACAAGTGAGTCAATTGTTGCAGCGGTAAAGGCGGCAATAGGCGGAATCGAAGATTAGATCACCGTTCATGAAGAACAGATAGATTCCAAAGCAAAAAGCCGATATAGTGCGCTGCATCGTCTTACGTGTTTTGTAAAGAATATGAATACCACTTCATATTATTATATTATTGCAATTACATGCTAGCAGGCTCAAATAAACTGATAATCGGATTGTTGAATTCTCCGGAAATCTTCCATTGACTATCAATTCCCGTCAAGAAGATCATACTCTCGCCGCTCTTTGAATACTTCTCTTCCCCAGATGAATAGTCGAGAGTGAAGGACACAGTCATTGTTGCTTCTCGGGAGTCTCTTTCAACTCTATCTACTTCAACAGTGTAACTAATGCCATCGTAGAGTTCGAAGAAGTCCGCATAGAAGGAGGCAACGGTGTCTTTTGGAAGCGTTCTTCCTAATGGACTTCCCGAAGTGGCGATCCAAATCTCTTCTGCGTAGAGCTCAAGAATTCTGTCTTCCCTGCCCCTGTTGATCTCGCGCTCCAGCCTCGCAATCAAGCTGTCGGGTCTTGCCAGTATATATCCAACGCAACCAGAAGTGAGAATCATAGAGATAATCATCACCACTGTAGCAAAAAAGGCTCTTCTCCTTATCATATCGTCACCCCCCGCTCATCTTCTTCTCTTAATAATAACAGATTTGCTTATCCAAGAATCTTTCAAAAGAATAAGTGAACCTACAAATAGGGGGATCAAACTATCTGCTTTTCCCGAACAAAAACCTCTATCCAAAGTCCTATCATTGAAGGAGTATGATGGTTTACAGAGGGGGATTGCATTGAAAAGAATCAGTCTTGTGTATTTCGTTCTGGCTCTCTTGATAACTACTTTCCTATCTGCGACATATTTGAGTTTTAGAGGTAGTTTTGAACGGATAGTAGTTGATAGAAACGGTATTAGACGTGGCGACGCTTTCACAGTTAAGGTTCCTGATTCGCTTTTCGGAAGGCCTTCCTTAACATACGTGAGAGGAGCAACCCTGGAAAGCTTGTCAGCCGATCGAGGGTATACTCAATACTCTTTCGTTGCTGACGATAGCGACGCGGTAGTTGTTATTTCGTTTCAAGGACTATTCAAAGCACGTAAGACTGTCTCTCTAGAGTTCGAGGATTTCATCGATATCAATTCAGATGGCTTCCCCGACAATCTAGTGCTTGATTTGGAAGATACAGAGAACTTCAGAACTTGGTTTGTGAATATTTCAGCTTATCAGGTTATTGAGTTTTCCAGCAGGTGGAGCTCTCAAGAGCGGGATTGCAGCGGGCTAATAAGATTCGCAGCTAGAGAGGCTCTCAAAAGGCATGATGAACAGTGGTTTCTTGATTCGGGTATTGACAAAGAGCTTTGGTACGAAAAGACAGGAATAGACTTGCAAGCGGTACCTGACGTTAAGAAGTACAACTACCCGGATATACCAATTCTGAAGAATAGAATCTTCATCAGTAACACCGGAGAATTCACTTATTTTGCCGATGCTTACAACCTGATTCGTAGTAGTATGGTATTTGAGGGAAGAGATCTCAGCGTTGCAAGACCTGGAGATATAATCTTTTTTCACCACCCCTCTCCATCAACTTTTCACTCGATGATATACACTGGCGATGGGTTGATCTATCATACCGGACCTCTTTCCGAAAGTGATTCAGGTGTTCTGAAGCTCTGGAGAATAGATGATTATTTACGAACGATGCCTTATCAATGGTTGCCAATATACAACAACGAAAACTATCTCGGGGTATATTCCTTCAAGTTTCTACCCCGCAAGTGATGGAGAGTGAAGGCAATGAGAAGAATCTTGGTGTTTCTTATTATTCTGTTATTCACAGGTTTAACGGCACTTGCTTTTCAAATTCAGCAGTACGGTTATGAGCTTAGATCATCTTTCGTAGAGTTGTACTCTATGGACTATCCACCTACCATATACACAGACGACAAGGATAGCTACATCGATATCAAGATTTATGATTTGGACGAGCAGGATCTTACTGGGGCGATCACCATCGGGGATGTCGGAATCTCCGGCGATCCACTCTACGCTTTCAGGCAGACAGTAAAGGAGAAACAAAGGATATACTTGCCCGAGAAAGCTCTAATGGGCCTAAGACTGATTGTTGTTTCGTCGCAGTCAGGAAGTGCCAAACTGATGACAAGCTATCGTATGGTTGGAGCTCAGCTGCTTGCTTATGAAGATGGAGCGATGATGAGACTCTGGAAAAAGGAAGATTCCAGCTTCATTGACAGCTTCTCCCTTTACAGACTCATAGACGGGGAGTTATTGGGACGGACAGAAAATGGAGTGTTCGTTTTTGACTATCTTCCCACGACAGGAGATGCAATACTTGTTCAATCTGCCAATGGATCGATCCTGTGGAGGCCGGGCGAGTATGATTACTATTTCTCGTCTCGAAACATCTCTCTGATATTCACTGATCGACCGGCATACAAAGCCGGTGAAGTTGTTAATTTCAGAGCTTTCATAAGGGAGATAACATCTTCGGGCTATCAAATACCTAGAACTAATTCTGTAGAAGTTGAAATAGTAGATCCATTAAACAGGAGCGTCTTCACTGAAGAGTTGAGCCCGGATAACCTTGGCTCTGTTAGTGGTACGTTCCGAACATACTCCGAAATCACCAGGGGATCCTACAGGATTATCATCCGGTGGGAAGGAAACGAGGACTACTATTACTTCCAGATTGCCGACTACAAAAAGCCTACGTTCTTCACAACAGCGGAATCTGCATCAAAGGCATTCAGAAAGGGAGAGGCAGTTACAATCAACGTTTTGTCCGAGTACTACTTCGGAGATCCCGTCTCGCTTGGCAAAGTAGACTACACGATATACAAGGGCAGTCAGTATATTGACAATGGATCTGCGAGACTTGATGGCCTGGGTAAAGCGGTGATTGGCTACTCTGAAGAGCTTGAGAGCGGTTCATACTACGCGGTTATTACTGTCTCAGACGATACCGGTATGCAGTCACGAAGTACGGTTGACTTCAAGGTAGTACAGGGAACATTCGACTTCAATGTTGACTACAGATTCACCGATAAAGAAGCACTCGTGAAAATCGAAACAAGATTGAACAACGATACACTTGTTTCCAAGGCATTTGAGATGAAGGCGTGGTATGAAGAACCTGTAATTCTAATGGACGAAGGAAAACAGGTTGAGAAGAAGCTTAAGATCAACATTTTCAGGGAAGAACTTTCCACTGACAGTGGTGGAAGGGCAGAGATTCTGATCAATCTTAGGGACGTCCCGCCGGATACGGTTGTGTATTTCGAGGCCAACGGGGCTCCTTCAAATGAACCGGAAGTGGTTAACAGATATTCAGTCTATACTAGTGGGTACTATGACTACTACGGGTCTATTCTGGTGGATTCAGTTGAGTCTGCTGCTCCTGGCTCCAAGGCAAGAGTATCATTCTATACATCATCTCCAATGGATCTTTGGGTCATTGGTGATTTTTCGGGTGAATTCAAGCAGTTTCCTTTCAGTTCTACGGAGGGCAAGAACACTATCGAAATAGAGATCCCCGAGAACTATGGTTACGAGAACTTCATGCTCTTTATCGTTGGATATAAGAACTATCAGATTATTCAGTCAAGAGTCATCGAAGTTGAGACTGCTTCAAGAGATCTTTCAATCAATGTGCTTACTCAGGATAGATATGAACCTGGCGATACCGTCAATATGAAGCTGCAGGTCCTCGATGATGAAGGGAATCCCGCCGTTGTAGGACTGACGGTTTCAGTAGTATCTCAGGCAATGCTTTCTCTCTTTGAAGGCGATTCCGATCGGTGGAAGGAATCACTGGGCAGTCCCTTCAACAGGGGTTTCAACACTATAAGCATAAACGACCTGTATTATTCTGCCTACCCGTCAATAGCCAAGCTAGGAGATCTACTGGAATCTCAACCACCCGCGGCCGAATCTAAGGTGATTGGTGGTGCTCCTTTCGGGATGGGCGATCGTGGTGGAAATGGTGAAAGCTTGACTTCGGACGTGAGAGCCAGGAAACTTTTCAGCGACAGCGCCTTCTGGTCTGTTGGAACTTTCACCGATGAGAGCGGCTTTGCAGAACTGTCGTTTGTTGTGCCGGAAGATCTCGATACATGGACTGTCAGAACTCTTGCGGCCGACTTTTCGGGAGATTTCAGCTACGAGAAGTCTAGTTTCGAGACTTGGAAGCCCATGACCGTTAGCAGTTTCCTTCCGGAGTTTCTGATCGCTGGCGATACAGTGAATCTAGTCTTTTCCGTGAAGAATAATCTTGACACTCGTATGCCTGTCATCACCGGTTTCTATGTTGATGATGAAGTCATTGAGGAGAAGGGAGCAACTATTGACGCCTTCGGAAGTCTTTCCTTCAGCTATCAGATGGTTCTAAGAGATCTCTTGCCTTCGGAGAAGGAAGAGAGTCTCAGAGTTAAGTTTGTTGTTGAAGGAAGTCGCGGCTCCGACGGTGTTGAATACGAAATTCCTTTGAAGCCAAGGTACTCATATATCCGATTTGGCGACCTTGACTTTCTTGAAGGAAATAGAGTAATTGAATTTATGGAAGACTCAATTGGTAGTGTTACCATCTCTTCCACAATTGATCCAATTCTTCTTGAAGCAATAAGGTATCTGGTAGATTATCCCTATGGCTGTGTGGAACAGACAATGAGTAGGCTTCTTCCAGCATTGGCGGCTTCTCAACTACTTGCAGGTGCCGATGAGTCTTTTGCAGACAAAGTCTCGGTTGTAGTTGGCGATGGTCTTGAACGCCTCTTTGGCTATCAGCACTACGACGGAGGTTGGGGTTGGTGGAAAGATGACCAGAGCACTCCATTCATGACGTCTTACGTGATGTTAGGTCTATATCTTGCCACAGAAAACGGTTACGATATAAATAGGGATGTAATCGCGATGGGGTACTCGGCATTGAAGAGTCTTAACAGAGACAAGCCGGATCCTTTCCTTCAGTATGTCATTACACTGTTCAGCAGGAAACTGCGAGACCCGATAAGCTCAATCGTAGATTATAAGAATGATGTTGCTTCGATCGTTTTGACCGCGCTGACATACGAGACTCTAAACATGGACGCCAAGGCGGTTGCACTTTTTGAGGAGGCCATGGAGTATGTCGACCTAGGCGCATCTGACGTTATCTCGGGTAGCAGTTTCAACTATTTCTTTGACGATACGGTTACTCTCTCTTTCCTTCTGAAAGCTGCGGTAGATCTAGATGTACCTTCTGCAACAGTTGCAGAAATTTCCAAAAGACTCCTGAAGATGGGAAACGGCAGTTATTGGTATAGAACATCATCGACCGCTATGGCTATTCTCTCACTTTCATCAGTTAGCAGCTCGCTTTCAAAGGATGCGGAAGTTGAAGTGGTTTTTGAAGACGGGGATGTAGTCTTCGAAGGCGGGTTGGAGGATTCAATAACAATACCGATTACTGGAAAGACGATTGTTATTGAAAGCTCTGAAATGGTAGCGGTATCGATTAACGGAGAAACGGCAGTTAGGTCAGAGGAAATCAAAGCCGAAAACGCGGGTCTGATTGTCGAAAGGGTTCTGAGAAGAAAGGTAGCCGTGCCCATGGATGATACTCACGTTCTCACCACACCTCAGATAGACTCGCCTGCCGTAGTTACTTCGATCAGGACGCTGTCGGCTGACGAAGTAGGTTCTCTTGAAATAAGTGCCTCCAAGACTATTGAAGGGATGGTTGTTGCGATAGTAGACGGTGAGCTGAAGCTTTCAAACTTTGGACTCGGTCTCAAGATCTACGAAGGCGATGTTCTCGGTATTAGCAATGGCGAGATAATCGTCAGGTCGGTTGAATACAGTTACTACAATGACGCCACGATGGAGCTTTTCGCTGTTAAGCTTGGTAAACCCGGCCCGATAAGAGTCGGGGAGACGATAGTCTCCGAAGTGAGAATAAGGATTCCCGATACCGTTCCCTATGTTGTGGTCGAAGATATGTTGCCCTCCACAGGAATCTCCGTTGAGGAGAACATTGAGGGTGACACACTCGGATACACAAAATTCTACTATTTTGACTACTACTGGTGGGGATACACCTTCAAGGATGCAAGATACGACCGCATAGCCTTCTTCTTCAATGACGGAGGAGAGTTCGTGACGAAAAGCAGCTGGAGAATTCTCACCAGAGGGGAATTCATTATTCCTCCTGTACAGGCATGGGCAATGTACGATGCAGACTATCGGGCAAACACAGAATCGGTAATGCTGAACGTTGAATGAGAGCACTAGCTATTGTTGTCATTTTGCTACTTCAAGTGACGGTTTTTTGTTTCACAAGCGCGTATGTCTCATGGGAAATGCCAGAGCTTGAAGGCTATAGAAGCTTGCTTGAAAGACTAACGGGAAGATCTGTAAACGGTACCTATATTCTAATTATCGCTTCCTCGGCCGGAGAGTTCTCTGAACTCTCCGGCATAGGTTATTGGTTTCTCGCTGCAGCAACTGGAAACACGATTATTGTGCAGCCGCTTAGTCTAGTTCAGAACCTGCCGCGAACGCTTGCACATGAGATGAGCCATCTCATTCTGAGGGATTACCAACTTCCCTATTGGCTAGAAGAAGGTATTGTCTGTTATATTACGGGTGAGTGGGTTGGTCGAGAAGAAATCACTCTTGACGAGGTCAAGACTCTTGATTACTCGAAGATGGATTTCATGACATATCGTTCGTACAGTTATACTTGTTGGGTAGAAGTATCCAGGCTTCTTCGCAATAGATCTTTTGGAGAATTGATTGCAGAATTTGGAGAAGGAGGTAAACGAAGAATTGAGTGACGGGAAACTGGTTCAGTGGGATCTCACAAGATTGTACGGTTCGCCGGACGATCCCTCCCTGGAAGAAGACATACGAATTCTGATAAGTGAGAGTGATAAGCTTATTAAAGACTTCAAAGGGAGAATTCAGACCGAGAGTGTCAAGGCTAGCGAACTGAAGATAGCTATTGAAAGAGAAGAAGACCTTATGAACCGTTTTTTCAGATTATCGATGTTCTCGTTCTTGAGCCACTCAACAGACTCTAAGGAACCAGCTGTTCAGAAGCTCCTTCGTAAGATAGATGATCTTGAATCGCAACTTGAAAGCAAGCTTCTCTTTCTGAAACTCGAACTTTCGAAAGTCTCCGAGGACTTCTTTAATAGTCTTATGAATTCTACCGAACTAGCAGATTACAGACATCATCTCGATCTCATTCGAACTCAAAGGAAGCACATGCTTTCTGAGCCGGAAGAAAGAATTATGGTTCTAAAAGAGATAACGGGCAAGAAGGCGATTCTGAATCTCTATGATGAATTCACATCGAGTTTTACGTATAGAATTACTACCGGTGCATCGGAAGAGACGCTCACAGAGAGTGAAGTGGAGACTTTAAGAAGAGATCATGATTCGGAGCTTAGAAAGAAGGCCTTTGAAAGCCTCTTTAGAAAGGCGAAGGAAAACAGTATTGTTCTGACCAATCTTTACAATTCTCTTTCCAGAGATTGGGACTTGGAAGCAGACAAGAGGGGATATGATTCCCCTATTTCAATGAGGAACGAACTGAACGAAGTCTCAGATGAGGCAGTGAATTGTATCATCGACGCCACCACCGATGGTTATTCTGTTGTTCACGACTATTACCGACTGAAGGCGATAATTATGGGGAGGGAAGCCCTTCTCCACAGCGATATATATGCTCCTGTTGGAACTTCAGACAGGACATTTGATTGGCAGGAAGCGAAGAAGATGATTCTGGAGGTTATGGGAAACTTTGATCCCCGGATTGAAAGTATAGTTGCTAGATTCTTCGATGAGGATTATATTCATGGATCGATCATGCCGGGAAAGCGAAGTGGAGCTTACTGCGCGTATGCCTCGCCAAGAATGCATCCGTATGTGCTCGTCAATTACAATGGCAAGATGAGCGATGTTCTGACACTGGCACACGAACTAGGCCACGGCCTTCACGGCGTTCTGGCGTCCAAACAGACCCTAGTTAACTATGATACGCCGCTTACAATGGCCGAAACAGCCTCTGTTTTTTCTGAGATGCTTATGACGGACTTTCTTTTGAAGAACATTGAAGAAAGAGAGGAGAAGATCTCTTTTCTGGTCAACAGGATTGAAGAGATATTTGCAACAACCGCAAGGCAGAACATGTTCACCAGGTTCGAGATCTCTGCCCACGAGAAAATGTCAGGCGAGTATCTGGCGTTTGAAGAACTATCCGAGCTTTACTCCAAGGAGCTCAAACTCATGTTTGGCGACACCGTTGATTTTCTCCCGGAAAGCGAGTTCGAATGGGCTCGCATCCCTCACTTCTTTCATACCCCTTTCTATTGTTATGCTTACAACTTCGCCCAGCTTCTCGTAATTTCTTTGTACAGGAAATACCTTGAGGATGGGGCTGTCTTCAGAAGAAAGTATATCGCTTTACTTGAAAGCGGTGGATCGGAATCTCCCAAATCTCTTCTGCAGAAAGTAGGCATAGATGTCTCAGATCCTGTCTTTTGGCAAAAGGGAATTAGTTTTATCAAGGAGAATTTCCTTGATACACTGAGGAAGATGATCTAGACCTGTTCCGATCTCTAGAAAGGGTGTATAATTCCTGTGTCCATTTTGGACTCGGGCATTCTTTCACATTTCTTCACAAGGTAAGCTAGGGGGCAAAAATGGCAAGGGATCTTACTCAAGGGAGCATTCTGAAGAATCTTCTTATAATGTCTGTGCCTACAATGATAGGGTTCAGCGCACAGATGGTTTACGACATTGTAGACATCTTCTGGATTGGGCGCATCTCAGGCGAAGCAATTGCAGGAGTTACGATTTTCACCACTCTTTTTTGGATTGTGGATATTCTCAATTCGATAATCGGGCAGAGCTCAATCTCCTTGATCTCTCAGGGCTTCGGAAAAAAGGACTTCGAAGGAACAAGTAAGGCGATAGAACAGACAATTACTTTCAAGTTCATTGTTGCTCTGATTTCCGCTGTTCTAGTTGCCTCCTTCCTAAAACCATCGCTTGGATTTTTTACTGACGATATGAAAGTAATGAGATCAGCTCTTGATTACGGCTATATCAGACTGTTTTTCCTGCCAATGATGTTTTCGTCTTACTCTGTCAACACGGCTCTCAGATGCATAGGGGACGCAAAGAGTCCAATGTACATAATGATGTTCGCGAGTGTTCTCAATATTTCTCTCGACCCAATAATGATGTTTGAAAAGATTCCGGGGACATCCATTCCCGGATTTGGCCTGGGCGTTTTTGGTGCGGCCGTCGCTACGGTAATCGCTCAATCAGCAGCATTTCTATTGGGATTCTACATTCTTTTCTCAGGAAAGGAAGGCGTAAAACCAAGACTGTCCGGGCTTTTCAGGCTTGATAGAGCTATAGACAAGAAGCTCTTGACTATAGGGCTTCCAACTGGGCTGGAGGGGTTCTTCAGGAACTTGTCAGCTGTAGTAGTTCTGAAGTTCGTTGCCTTCTACGGGACTGCTGCGGTTGCGGCAGTAGGAGTGACGGGGAGGCTTTTTGGACTAGCGTTTATGCCTCTTGTAGGGCTTAGCATGGGCGGCTCTGCGATGGTCGGTCAAAACCTGGGAGCTGACAACGCCGACCGTGCAAGAACCACAGCCAGAACCGCTGCCTTAATCGGGTTCTTTTTCATGTTTTTCTTTGCACTAATAGCCTTCTTTGCAGGCGAGCATGTTATCGCTGTGTTCAATAAGGATCCGGAGATAATTGCTTACGGTGCCAGTTTCCTGAAGTACGGCTCACTCGGCATTTCTGTCTTGGCATACGGTTTTGGTCTCTCATCGGTCTTCGGAGGGTCCGGGTACAACTTCCCGTTCGTAGTGGGGAGCGTAGTATCCAGGTGGCTTATTCAAGTGCCAATACTGGTCATTGCAGTGTTCGTGTTGAAGGCCGGCATAGTTTGGGTCTGGCTTTCATATGTATTCTCGGATATTGCAGAGGCTGCGGTGATGGTCTTTTACTATTTAAAGGGTAAGTGGGTGAAGAGAAGGGTCTACTAGCGAAAGTCGAATTCATTCCCAAGTGCTGCAGATGGATGAGTTAGTTATGAATTTCACTAACTGTTTCACTTCGGTCATCTCTGCAGCAAACAAACTTTGGGTGATCTGCTATAATTCAGATGAACGGGTGATTAAGATGTCTGAGGTTTTGTATAGGAAATATAGGCCTAGAAAATTTAGTGAATTGGTTGGGCAGGATCAAGTGAAAGAGATCCTAGGAAGAGCAATAGAGAAGGATTCGGTTTTTCATGCTTACATATTCTCTGGCTCTAGAGGTACCGGGAAGACAACTAGTGCAAGGATCGTCGCCAAAATGCTGAACTGTCTTGCAGAGGATTCTGAGAAGCCTTGCGGTATTTGCGATTCATGCAAAGCGATTGATGCTTCTTCACACATGGATGTCATTGAGCTGGATGCAGCTTCTTACAGAGGCATTGACGAGATCAGGAAAATCCGGGATGCAGTATCGTATAGACCTGTCATGGGCAGATTCAAAGTGTACATAATTGATGAATTCCATATGCTGACCAGGGAAGCTTTCAATGCACTTCTTAAGACTCTTGAAGAACCTCCCGATAAAGTGATTTTTATTCTTGCAACTACCAATCTTGAGAAGGTTCCTGAAACAGTTCTTTCACGATGTCAGATCTTCTATTTCAAACCACTCATCGAAAGAGACATAGCTATTTATCTGGAAAGAATCGCAAAATCTGAAGGTTTGGAATATGACGACAAAGCATTGAGGTTCATTTCGAAAGCCGCACACGGAGGCATGAGAGACGCGGTTAATCTTATGGAGAGAGTTGTCTCTTATTCGGGTGATGTTAGTGAAGAATCTGTTAGAGCTACTCTTGGTATTCTGCCCGAAGAAGTTGTTAAGGAGTTCATTACTGCATTTTCTTCGGGAGAGCCGGCTTCGATATTGAAAATCTCTGAAGAGATCCAGTCTGCAGGATATACTTACGAAGTCTTCCTTGAACAGGTGATCGATACTGTGAAGGATCAGCTGATCGCTGAATCAACTGATGAGCGTTTCAAGCTCTTGCTTTCTTTATGGGAGATCACTAAAGAGCTCAAATTTGCCGAGGATAAGAGAGGAACATTTGAAGTAATGGTCCTTCTGAAGAGTGGTTATGAGAAGTCGGCAGTAGAGAGAATTGGTAAGTCTGAAAACGTAAAAAGCGAAGTTTTTGAAACGAGTGATAAGTCCGAGAAAGCTCCAAAAAGAGACACTGCGGAAGAGAATAGTTTGTCCAAACTTATCGACCATCTTCGAAATAACAACTTCGTTCTGCTCTGGACTCTTCTAAGTCTTTCGAAGATTACTAGAAGCGAATCTGGCGGGGTATTAACTCTGGAAGCGGACAGCAACTATTCTTACGATCTTCTGAAAGATAGACTTGAGTCGCTGAACGGGATTGCAGAAGATTTAATCGGGAAACGATTCCTTCTCTCCAATGAATCAGTTGGAGGCAATCTCTTTGAAGGTCTGGATAAAGATTCTCAGGAATACGTTAACTTTGTGATTTCAAGCTTGGGGCTGAAGGACGACATATATAAAGGAAAGATAAAGATAGACCTTGAGGAGGACTAACAATGGCAAAGAAATTTAGAGGTCTCGGCGGAAAGAACTATGGAGGTTCCAGGAAGGGATCAAACATGAGTGAACTTCTGAAACAGGCTCAGAAAGCACAGGAAGAAATGGAGAGCCTGGAAGAAACCTTCAAGACTTTGGAGGTGACGGCTTCTGCCGGAGGAGGAGCGATAAACGTTGTTGCAACTTGCGACTATCGCATTAAGTCGATCGAGGTCGAGCCTGAGATAAGAGAAGAGGATTTTGAGATTGTTCAAGATTTGATAATTGCGGGGATAAACGAGGCGTTAGCAGAGGTAGCGAAGAGAAGAGATGAAGAAACGGCTAAGGTTACAGGATCGCTCAATCTACCTGACAATATACTTTAGGAGGTGTAAGAGATGTACAAAGTAGCAATTAACGGTTTTGGAAGAATTGGAAGACTTGTTTTTAGAGAGATGGTAAAACGCGGGGATTTCGATGTAGTTGCAATCAATGACCTAACCGATGCAGCTACCCTGGCTCATCTTCTCAAATATGATTCGGTTCACGGGAGATTCAAGGGTTCAGTGGAGGCTAAGGATGGAGCGATTGTTGTAAATGGCAAGGAGGTTAAAGTTTTCGCAGAGAAGAGTCCTGCAAACCTCCCCTGGAAGAACCTTGGCGTTGAACTGGTCATTGAGTCTACAGGCGTCTTCAGAAACAGAGAGAAGACAATGCCCCATATTGAAGCCGGGGCAAAAAAGGTATTGATTACTGCCCCTGCAAAGGGTGAAGTGGATGCGACAATCGTACTTGGTGTCAACGACGATATGCTGAGGCCGGAGATGAAGATTGTCTCTAATGCCTCCTGTACAACTAACTCTATTGCGCCAATAATAAAGATCTTGAACGATAGTTTCAAGATTCAGAAAGGTTATTTGACGACGGTCCATGCTTATACGAACGATCAGAGAATTCTTGATTTGCCTCACAGTGACTTGAGAAGAGCGAGGGCTGCTGCCGCCAATACGATACCCACTTCAACAGGCGCCGCTAAGGCAGTAGGGCTTGTCATTCCTGAACTCAAAGGCAAGCTTGATGGAATAGCTATGAGAGTTCCTGTAACTGACGGTTCAATAACTGATCTAACCGTGGTTCTCGAAAAAGATACAACAGTGGAGGAAGTAAATGCGCTCGTGAAGAAAGCGGCGGAAAACGAACTGAAGGGAATAGTCGAATATACTGAAGAAGAACTCGTTTCCTCGGATATTGTCGGAACAACGGTGTCTTCAGTATTTGACAGCAAGCTTACTGCAGTGATGGGTAATCTTTTGAAAGTTTGCGCTTGGTATGACAATGAATATGGCTATTCTTGCAGGGTAGTCGATCTTGCTGAGAAAATGATGAAGATGTAATTCTCGATTTTTTCTGACGGGGCCTGGAGGCCCCGTTTTATTGAGGAAAGGAGGTAAGAGATGTCTAAAGTTCTAACACTAAGAGATGTTGATTTGAGTGGAAAGAGGGTGCTTGTAAGGGTCGATTTCAACGTTCCTCTAGATAAAGAGACTGGTGAAGTGAGTGACGATACTAGGATTGTGGCTGCAATACCAACGATAAAGTACGTAGCCGAAAATGGTGGAAAGACAATCCTTGTTTCCCATCTGGGGAGGCCCAAGGGCAAGAGAGACCCTAAGTACTCAATGCAAAAGGTTAGCAAAAGTCTGGAAAGGCTAATCGGCAAGCCCGTTGCCTTTGTCCCTGATTGCATCGGAGATGAAGTGGAGAAAGCTGTCTCAAAGATGAACAACGGAGATATTCTTCTTCTGGAGAATGTTAGGTTCTACCCTGAAGAAGAGAAGAATGATCCGGAGTTTTCGAAGAGGCTCTCTGCGATCGCGGACATTCACGTAAACGATGCTTTCGGAACAGCACATAGAGGTCATGCATCGAATGTGGGTGCTGCCCAGTACTTGACCAGTGTACCTGGTTTCCTTATGCAGAAGGAAATCGAAATGCTTGGCATGGCCGTTGAGAGTCCCAAGCACCCCTACGTAGTCATTTTAGGAGGAGCAAAGGTTTCCGATAAGATCGGAGTCATTACGAATCTTCTGGAGAAGGCCGATAGAATACTAATCGGCGGTGCGATGATGTTCACATTCCTTAAGGCTCTGGGGAAGCAAACTGGTGACTCCCTGGTTGAAGAGGACAAGATCGAGCTGGCAAAGGAGATAATGAGGAAAGCCGAAGAGAAGAAGGTTGAGCTCGTCCTCCCTGTTGACACGGTTGTGTCCAAGGAAATCGCTGCAGGTAGTGAATCGAAGACGGTTCTCATAGATGAAGGAGTCCCATCCGGCTGGAAGGGACTTGACATCGGGACATCAACTATTGAGCTATTCAGAAGCAAGCTGGTTGACGCCAAAACCGTTGTTTGGAACGGTCCTATGGGGGTCTTCGAGATCGATGATTTTGCGAAAGGAACCGAATCGATCGCGAAGACGCTGGCTTCGCTCAAGGGTGCAGTAACGATTATCGGAGGCGGAGACAGCGCAGCCGCTATCAACAAGTTTGGCTTGGCCGACAGAGTTTCTCACGTATCAACCGGTGGCGGGGCTTCTCTTGAGATGCTTGAGGGAAAAGAGATGCCTGGTATAAGGAGTCTAGCGACTAAAGAAGGTAAAAAAAAACGTAGAATAATGGTCGCCGGAAACTGGAAGATGAACAAGTCGCCCAATGAAGCGCGAATGTTCGCCGGTTTCCTTGCATCTTCAATCGGTAACGAGAAGGCCGTTGATGTTGTAGTATTTCCAACAAGCCTTTCAGTTGCTGGGGTGGCAGACATCCTCAAGGACACGTCGATTAAGGTCGGAGTCCAGAATGTCTATCCTGCAGATAGTGGAGCCTTTACAGGCGAGATTTCTGCGCCTATGCTTTCGGACCTTGCGGTGGAGTACGTTCTTGTTGGTCATTCAGAACGAAGGCACATATTCGGCGAGACAAGCGAGATGACTAACGAGAAAATCAAGGCAGTATTAAGAGAGGGCCTAGTTCCAGTATTCTGTGTTGGGGAAACTCTTCAAGAACGGGAATCAGGCAGGACGGAGCAGGTTCTCGAAGAACAGATCAGAAAAGGTCTTGCCGGCCTTGACAAGAGTGAGGTTGAGCAAGTGATCATAGCGTATGAACCAGTATGGGCGATCGGAACTGGTGTTGTGGCTACTCCCGAACAGGCCGAGGCTACCATGAAGTACATAAGGAGTTTATTATCGTCGCTATACGAGTGCAGCGTGGCAGAGCGAACAAGAATTCTCTATGGTGGCAGTATCAGACCGGATAACTTTGATTCCCTAATCGCTATGGAGAACATTGACGGTGGTTTGGTGGGAGGGGCCAGCCTTCAAGAGAGCTTTGTCCAACTGGTAGCGATAGCAAAGATTTACGCTTAATCAGAGCGATATAGCAACCGCCCGAACGGGCGGTTGCTCGCGTTTTCTTTCTCTGTTGAGGTGTTATAATCTCAAAATAGGGGGTGTCGTTCTTGGACAGTTATCAGGAGCTTGAACTAGTCGTAGACAAGATGGTTGAGGAATTCAACCGTCTCAGGAAGGAAAACGAACAGCTCTGGACGCAGCTCGAGACAGCACAGAAAAAAGTTGAGGAATCCGAGCTAAGAATCCGGGAACTTGAACTCCGCCTTGAAAGTGAGTCAAGGACAATTTCTTCATTAATAAAAAGGGTAAGAGGCAGCCTCGTCGAAGACAGCAAGAAAGTATAAGGAGTCGAACAATGAAGCGATCAGTCACTCTGGACCTCGGAGGAAGGAAGTACACTTTTCTTACAAGCGATCCTCAGGAACTCGTGGATCAGGTCTTTTCAAAGATTACGGAGATGTACATTTCAATGAGCAAGAACGAAGAGGAAGTGGGCTATGAGAAGTTGCTTGTGGGGATTTCTGTGAACCTTGCACACGACCTTGCAAGAAGTCAGAATGAACTACTTAGGCTAAAGGTGAAATATGAAGAGGTTCTTTCGGAATACTTCCAGGGACGTGACGAGGTTGAGAAATAGTCTGAGGATCGGAGTCTTCGATTCTGGAATTGGTGGCCTCACAGTTGTGAAAAGACTATTGGAAGCCTTTCCCGAGGGAGTAAGCCTGCACTACTTTGCCGACACTGCGAGGGTACCCTATGGCTCAAAGCCAGTTGAGACACTGAGAAGGTATGTCAGTGAGATCTTCGACTTTTTTGCCCAGTTGGGTGTCGATGCAATCGTCACTGCCTGTAACACTTCCGATTCTATACTCTCTCAAAGGGAGAAGACGGAGCTGACTACTCCATACTTCAGCATCATCGATCCAACAGCGAAGTTTCTTGGGGAGACTGCACCCGACAAGTCGACAGTTGCAGTGATCGCAACTGAGAATACTGTGAAGAAGTCTCTATATTTAAGAAGGCTGTTTCGTTATGAAAGCATCAGCAAAATCTTACAAAGGGCCTGCCCGCTTTTCGTTCCTTTGATAGAAGAGGGAATCTGGGAGGGTGAAATCGTTGATTCGATCGTCAAGTATTATTTGACAGACCTCGCTAAGATTCAACCGGACTTCTTGATTCTTGGATGTACTCATTATCCGTTTATTAGGAGTTCGATCGAGTCGCTTTTGTCTCCCAGGACAAGGATCATAGACCCCGCGGAGTACATTGTCAAGAATGTTGCCGATTGGGCAACGATTTCCTCGCATGATTCATCTACTGTTGAGTATTATGTAAGCGGTAATATTCGCTTTTTCCAGGAGATTCTTGGAAGATATCTAGGAAAGGCGGAAAACGTCAGGGGCGTTGACCTTACGTCTTCAGGGATTGCTTTGAAGGAACGAGTTACATCATGAGCAAGACGGTTTTGATAGGTGGCGGAACTGGTCTCTCTACCTTTGCAAGGGTCCTGAAGCATTACGATAGTAGTTTAACGCTTGTAGTTGCAGTTACGGACGATGGTGGAAGCTCAGGATTTCTCAGGGAAGCCATGAGCATGCCCCCGCCAGGGGATGTAAGGAATAACGTGATTGCTTTGGCTGATGATGAGGAATTCCTAACAAAAGTCTTTTCGTACAGATTTGAGGCTCGCGCTATGAATGGTCATTCTCTTGGCAATATAATTATTGCAGGTCTTACTGAGATGTTTCAGAGCTTTCCAGAAGCGGTCCTCGCAGCCTCAAGAATGCTGAATATCAAAGGGAGAGTCTTGCCCGTAGCTGACGATCTTGTGCATCTTGTGGCTGAGATTGATGATGGATCATTCATTAAGGGAGAGTCAAAGATATCGGCTGCCGGAAAGAGAATTGAAAGGGTATTTCTCGATAAGGCTGTGAAGGCACTTCCAGAGGTTTTGGACGCAATAGAATCTGCAAAGACGGTAATTGTGGGCCCCGGCAGCCTGTTTACAAGTGTTGTACCCAATTTCCTGGTTTCCGGGGTCAGAGAGGCCTTCGGGAAGTCTAGAGCAAATAAGGCCTACATATGTAACATTATGACCCAACCTGGGGAGTCTACAGGTTTTTCACTTGCCGATCACGTCAATGTCGTTGAAGACTATAGTGGGGTGACTTTTGACATGATCTTTTGGACTGAAGTGGGAGAAGTAGAGCCTGCCGTGCTGAATAGGTATTATGAAAGGGGTTCTATGCCGGTGAGAAACGATATGCTTACCGATACTCGAGTTAGGGTAGTTTCAGGCGGTACTGCAGAGCTGATTGATGACGGACGGAGCCGTCTGGTCGTTCGTCATTCGAGAGACAGCATTCTGTCGATCCTGAAAGAGCTGAATCTATTGGGAGAGGAAAAGATGTGAGCTATGCCGACAAACTCAAAGAAGAGCTTTGTCATCTCCCGTTGGACGACCAAGACGAGTGCAGATCTGAATATCTGGGTTTTGTTAAGTCGAGAGGGACATTACGATTAAGAGGAAGTACCGCTTTCCTCGTTATCCCGCTTACATCTATAACGAGTCTTAAAAGGCTGTTTCAGATTTCGAAGAAGCTTTCCATGCCGATTCATGAAACACAGGTAATAGAAGAAATCAGATTAGGAAGAAAGAGAGGCGGAGAGCTTAGTTTTCGCTTTGAAGAGGTAGAAGAGTTCCTCCGAAAGAATGGCATTTCAGTCAGAGATGACTCCATACCAGAACCCGTTAGAGATGATCCGGTCTACTTCGGTGCGTTCATCAGGGGACTGTATTTGGCTGGAGGTTCGATTGTTGATCCATCCAAGGAGTATCACCTGGAAATAACGCTTGATACTACTGAGGCTTTTGTTAGTTCACTGAAGGAGTACATATCAGACAATTTCAACATCAAGATCGGAATAGTAAGAGTAAGAGATAAGTTCAAAGCATATGTGAAGTCATCGCTTGACCTAATAGAACTGCTTTCTCTCATGGGGGGAAAGAAGACGGTGACGAGACTTTCGAGCGCGGTCGAAGTAAGAAAGATCAGGAGCGATGTAAGCAGGACTCTGAATTTCCTTACAGCAAATGCAAACAAGTCTGCTCAGGCAATGGCAAAGCATGTAAGAGCCATAAGAATCATCGATAGGAAGTACGGCATCGACAGATTGGATGAGGATCTTCGTCAAGTTGCAATCCTCAGGATTGAAAACGAGGATCTTAATCTGAGAGAGCTGGGCGAGATTATGAATCCGCCGATGAGCAAGTCAGCAGTATATAATAGGTTGAAGAAGCTCATGGCATTGGCGGAAGAGTTGGGAGATAGCTAGATGAAATGTCCTTTTTGTGGTGGAGATTCGACAAGAGTTCTTGATTCAAGGCCGACCGATGAAAGCACTTCCATTCGGAGAAGAAGAGAGTGCGAGAGTTGTGGTGCAAGATTTACTACCTACGAAAGGTATGAGAGGCTTCCTTTCTTAGTTGTTAAGAAGGATGGAAGGAGAGAGAAGTTCAGCAGGGAGAAACTCCTAAACGGGCTACTCAGAGCCTGTGAAAAGAGGCCCATATCTGTAGACACAGTCAACAGGATAGTAAATCAAGTAGAAAACGAGGTAGTGAAATCGGGAAAATATGAAGTAATCTCAAGCGAGATTGGTGAAATGATAATGGCGGAACTTAAGTCCCTGGATAGGGTTGCCTACGTCAGATTTGCATCTGTTTACAAAGAATTTAGGGACATAGACCATTTCATGGATATAATTGAGGAACTCAGAGACGATAGAGATCGTTGAATGGAGGGATTCAGTTCGTGAAAAAGCAGGTTATCTACCTCACGCAGGAAGGTTTCGACAGAATGAAAGAGGAGCTCGAGAGCCTAAGGAAGAAGCTCATGTATGATATTGCGGAGCGGATTAAGGAGGCAAGGGAGCTCGGAGACCTTAGCGAAAATAGCGAATACGACGAGGCTAAGAACGAACAGGGAAGAATCGATAGCAGGATAAAGCAGCTTGAGGAAATTCTGAATAATGCCGAGATTATTGAAGATGACGGAGATACAAGCTCTGTGAAGCTCGGTTATGTAGTTGAGCTTCAGAATATAGAGACAGGCGAAAAATCTCAGTTCAGAATTGTTAACGCACAGGAAGCCAACATTTTCGAGGGAAAAATCAGTTCCGATTCTCCGATTGGGCGGGGAATCCTGACTCACAAAGTGGATGAAGTGGTGAGGGTGAAAACCCCTGCAGGCTGGGCTAAGTACAAGATTCTTACCATCGGCAAGTGATGGGGGATATTTATGGGTGAAGAAGCACGAAGACAAAGAATTGAAGAGATTAATCAGATGCGCAATGAAGGAATCGAGCCGTTTCCGTATCGTTTCGACAAGACTCATTGGGCAGATCAAATCAAGAGAGAGTTTTCCTACCTCAAGGACTCCGAAACAAAGGAAGATACGACTGTAAGAATCGCGGGAAGAATCGTGGCGATGAGAAACCACGGAAAATCAGCCTTCTTTGTTATCCGAGATAATTCCGATAGGATCCAGGCCTATGTAAGGCTTGATGGGGTCGGTGCCGAGAACTTCGAAGTCTTCAAGAAATTTGTGAATATCGGAGATTTCGTCGGAGTAGTCGGTTTCCCATTCAAGACTCATACAGGTGAGATGTCGGTCTTCGTCAAGGAATTTGAAATACTCTCAAAGGCGATACGAATGATGCCCGAAAAATGGCACGGAGTAAGGGACAAGGAGATAATCTACAGGCAGAGATACGTCGAAATGCTTTCAAGCGATGATGCTCTCAGAAGGTTCAAGGTTCGTTCGGAACTGTTCAGGCTTGTTAGAGAGTTTCTTCAGTCTAAGGATTTCATCGAAGTGGATACACCAATGCTCCACTACTTGACGGGAGGGGCATCAGCAAGGCCTTTTAGGACTTACATAAACGTTTTTGAATCGGACATGTATCTTAGAATCGCCGAAGAGCTATTCCTCAAGAGGTATCTCGTTGGTGGATTTGAAAGGATATTTGAAATCGGAAAGAATTTCCGCAATGAGGGAGTATCCTACAAGCATCATCCTGAGTTCACTATGATGGAGCTGTATTGGGCTTATGCGGACTACAACGACATAATGGACATCACCGAAGAGATGATCAATTACGTCGTGCGTGAAATCACGGGTTCTGAAAAGATTACATATCAGGGAAAAGAAATCGACTTTTCCAGACCATGGCGAAGAGTGAGGATGGCAGATTTTATCAAGGAGAATCTAGGCGTAGATATTTTGAAAGACTCCGATGAAGAACTAATAGCCATTCTGAAAAAGAACAATACTGAACTCGAAATCAAGGAAAGGGGCCACTTGATTGAGAAGCTCTGGGATCTCGTCGAACATAATCTTGTGAATCCCACTTTTGTGACCGAGCATCCGGTGATAATCTCCCCACTGTCGAAAGTCCACAGAGAAGATTCTAGAGTGACCGAAAGATTCGAGTTGATAATCAGCTCAATGGAAATGGCCAACGCCTTTAGTGAACTGAACGATCCGATAGAGCAGTACAACCGTTTTCTTCACCAGGCTAGCTTGAGAGATATTGGAGACGAGGAAGCTCAGATGATGGATCAAGACTTCATAAGGGCTCTTGAATACGGAATGCCGCCTACTGGAGGCTTGGGGGTGGGTTGGGATAGAGTAATCATGCTTGTTACAGATTCGCCGTCAATTAGGGATATCATTCCGTTCCCGCTCGTGAGACCGATCTCTTTTGATGAAGAAGAGTCGCTAAGCGACATCGAGGATCTGTAGAGGTGATTTTATGAGTCTGTTTGATCGAATCCAACAAGAGATGAAAGAAGCCATGAAATCCAGGGATTCCCTGAAAACCAACACACTTAGGGGAGTTATCGCTTCAGTGAAGACATATCTTGCGTCTTCTGAAGAAACAAGAGGCGCAGAAGTTACCGATGAGTTGCTGATAGATCTCATTGCGAAGGAAGCTAAGAAACGCGAAGAATCTATTGAGGCTTACGAGAAGGCCGGGAGAGACGATCTCGTTGCAAGCGAATCGGCAGAGCTGGAAATCCTTAAGCGATTTCTTCCTGAGGAAATGACCGTTGATGAAATTCGGAAACTTGCATTGAAGACGATTGATGATTTAAAGGCCAATAATCCGTCAGATCTGGGCAAGGTAATGAGAGAACTGATGGCTAGACTGAAGGGAAGAGCAGATGGCAAGCTGGCCAACAGGATCGTAAGGGAGCTCCTTGAAAGCAGATGAGAATTGAGTTCCTGACTGCAGAAATCGGGAGCACCACTACGGTGCTCTCTGCTTTTTCTTCTGACGCTTCTGGATCGATGAGGTTTCTTGGACAGGGTGAATCCTATACTACAGTTGATGAGCAAGATGTGACAATTGGGATAGAGAAGGCTTTGAGAGCTCTTAAGATATCTCTTCGCATTGACAGTCTTGAATGGGATGCATTCCTCGCATCTTCGAGTGCGGCCGGTGGACTCAGAATGACGGTTCATGGACTTGTTTATGATATGACAGTAAAAGCCGCCAGAGAAGCGGCGCTTGGGGCTGGCGGAGTTATCAAGTTGGTAACTGCTGGCAAGCTCTCAGAAAGAGATCTGAAGAGGATAATGGAAACAAGTCCTAAATTGATTCTTCTTGCGGGCGGGGTAGACTATGGGGAGAGAGAGACGGTAGTGCGCAACGCTGAAGTTCTAGGAAACATAGATCACGAAATCCCCATTGTCTATGCAGGCAATTCCGCGGCAGCCGATGAGGTGGAGGAGATAATCTCGCAGAAGGGGCGAGATATTCACATTGTAGATAATGTGTACCCTCGCATAGATGAACTCAATGTCGAGCCTACCAGAGAAGTAATCAGAGAGGTTTTCTCGAAAAACATTGTAAAAGGACCTGGTATGGAGAAGATCTACTCAATGATCAACAGACCAATAGTTCCTACTCCAGCTGCGGTAATGCTTGCAACAGAGTTATTTTCCAGTTTTCATGGGGACGTTGTTGCTGTAGACATAGGAGGGGCTACAACGGATGTCGATTCCGTTACAGATGGAGACCCCAAAATCGCTTCAATGCTGGTTTCTCCTGAACCGAGATCCAAGAGAACAGTTGAAGGAGATCTGGGGATCTACGTTAATGCCCGTCACGTTGTTGAACACATAGGCAGGGACAAACTGAAAATCGAGTTTCCTCATCTAGATAAAATCGTGAGCAACCTTACTCCCTATCCCAAGGACGCTAATGATGAGGCGTTCTCTGCTCGTTTGGCAACGTATTGTTTCGAGACTTCAATCAGAAGACATGCCGGAGGCCTCAAGCAGTTCTTTGGGCCGACTGGAAGAATAGAAGTGGCTTACGGCAAGGATCTGACTGCCGTTAGGTCAGTAATTGGCACAGGAGGAATTCTCAGCAGGTCTCGGTTTGCCTCGAAGATTATGGAGAGTATAAGAAGTCTATCGGCGAAACATGAAAAGGAACTCCTTCCAAGAAAGGAAGTCAGTCTTTTCAGGGATAGAGACTATATTCTTGGAGCCATAGGTCTGATATCTACTGTAGACTCTTCGTCTGCTGCGGATCTTGCGAAAGCTTCTTTAGAAGAACTTGTAGACATTTGATTGGAGAACGATCCTTCTAGAGTGATTGACAAGCATTTCACCAGGGTGATAGAATCTCCATGAATGCGGGTGTAGCTCAGTTGGTAGAGCATCAGCTTCCCAAGCTGAGGGTCGCGGGTTCGAGTCCCGTCGCCCGCTCCATCTATTTCACATCATAGACCATAAGAGTTGCTTCACCGAGTTGACGGGACTCTCTGAGTTTCATTTCCATTTTACGACTAAGGTTTTCTCCCAACCCTTTGATTCCCTTGCTCAAGATGGGTTCAAACGTGATATGGAGTTCGTTGATTAAACCTTGATTGGCGAATTGATCAAACGTTTCTGCTCCACCTATTAGGCATACCTCCTTGAAACCTCTCTTCTCAAGCTCTTCAAGTAGTTCAAGGAGCGTAGTCGAAGTAAAGAGCAATTCTCTCGAGTTCCGGTATCTCTCCGGATGCCTTGTCAAAACTATATTTAACCTTCCGGATAGAGGTCTTCCGATTGCCTCGTGGGTTTTTCTACCCATAATGACTACTCCTATTCTTGATGTTAGAGATTTGAAGTACTTCTTATCTTCGCTGGATGTCCATTCGCTTCTGTCATCATGAGACAGCGCAATTTTACCGTTTACCGTGCTTGCAAATACTGCAATAACTCGCAGGTTGAACACCTCCCGATCCGCATTTGGTTTCATTACTCGTTGATTGTATCTTTTTTCCCCAACTTCTGGCAACATTCCGAGAGTCAGTTTCAGAAAGATGTGTTATTCTTCTTAAGATGGGAGTGTGAAGGACATCAGGAAGATTAGGTGGCTATTTGTCGTTACGTTGTTGGTCGTAATACTTGGTGCTTGCAGTGACAGTACGAGTCACAGCTTGTCAATAGTGAACATCGAATGTGAAGGTACTATGTGTTATTTGAAGCTGGATGTGTCTTCTCCCGGCAGAGACCTTCCTTCGGTTCTGGTTACCGTCGGTCGATCGCCCCTTGACGGCAATGATGGAATGAAGTTCAAAGGCTCGGAGATCTCCTTTGAGCTGAAAGAGCATGGCACTCATTCGATTTATGTGACTCTGATCGAGGGAAAGAGATTCTTGACTACGCCGGCCTATGCGAAAGCAACCGTAAATCTTCAGCCACCTAACGCTCCGGTATTTCGATGGAATCTCGCACATGGAGAGGTGACTCTGACTTTGGAGACAGAGACCAATGGTTCAGTTACCGACTACCTTATTCTCGTTAACGATACCGAATATGGTTCATCGGATGGGGTCTTTACTTTTCCTATTGAGAGGGACAACGAATACATAGTAAAAGCATTCTCAAGATCTGGTTCCATCACTTCAAAACCCTCAGTAATTGATTTGAGACTTTCTGAGGATTTTCCTCCTGTCGTCGACCTGTCAATAGGACAACCGTATTTGGGAGGGTCACTTGGAGCAGCAATAAGCGACGATTGGGACAGCGTTGCCGATCTTTCGATTAGGGCCTATATTGAAGAAAGTGGAATCCCCCTTCTCTTTGACGGGACAAAGTTGATTCCGGAGATACCTCTTCCGGAAGGACTGAATACTCTTGTAGTTAAAGTGATAGACTCTTCCGGCAACAAGACCGAATGCAGAAGACAGATTCAAGTTATTCGCAAGACTTCGGTTGATCTTCCCGAGCTCTATATTGAAGAGGGTACAATCAGAAATGCAAGATGGAGTGCTTCAGAAGGTCCGGTCGAATTGCAGAGATACAGAGATGGCGAATGGATAACACTTTCTACTCATATGCCAAACGAAAGGTCTTCTGTGATAACCAAGGAAAGCATATCTGAGAATGGCGACTTGTACAGAATTGTTTTCGAGTCAGATAGAGAGAGATTCATGCCTTCAGTTCCGGTGTTCGCGAAAGAAAGTCTGTTCAGGAGATTCAGTACTGAGGTTATCTCGTCCTTCTTGGGAATGGACGCTCTACTAGTTGGAGGTAACGACTACAGGTTCTACGGAAACATTGTTGTAAGAGACGGATCGGTGATGAGAGCCGAATCTGGCTCTTCTCTTACAATTCCTAAGGGTAACACCCTTTTGGTGAGCGGAGTTCTTGATCTAGAAGGGCGGAAGGATCGAATTTCGGTGAACCCGGGAGGTTCAACCGGTACTATTGAAGTTGCAAATAATGGGGTCCTGATTGCGAGAAGCGTGGATTTCAACAACACCAGAATACTGGTTAAGGAAGCTGCTGTAGTTGTCTTTGAGAATTGCACCTTTTCCAGAGGGCTCGAGATAGAAGGAGCGCGTACTGTCCAGATATACGGGAGCAACGTTAAGGGCGAAGTTGTCGTTGAGAACGTTAGAGAAATGCTTGTTCATGTTAGCGACTTTTCGGGAACCGAAGTCACTTTCAGCAATCTCGGAATGGCAATGCTCTCCAGGAGCGATATGAAGTCTCAGACCCTTCGAGTTATCAACTCGCGGATCGAAGTGGTTGATTCTCTTATCGAATCGAAGAGTGTTCTGGTGAACAAGACCTCCCGATTCTCATTTATCGGAGGTCCGTTGATCGATACAGTAATTGAAGTCTCCGGTGCGTCTTCTCTTCATATTGATGAACCTCAAATAATCGGAAGTGTTACGATCGACATTAAAGAGCTGTCGCGTCTATCCGTTCAGAAGAAAGTGGAGGGGTTACTCGAGATTCTTTCAGATGAAAAGTCTGCAATCAAGGTGTTCTGAGCTATGGGAATGAGTTTTAGAGAATTCGATCCGCATGTTCTTGAGCGATTGAAACTGGATTTCACTTCTCCTCATGCTCGTGTAAACCACGGCACGGTATTATTATCCTGGTTTATTGATCCCCCAAAGGGCTCTAGGACTGTTCTTGAACTGGGTTCTGGGAGTGGAGCAATATCGATCTTTCTTGCGAAGACCTTCGGCCTGAAGGCTACCGGGCTGGAGATCGATAGAAATCTCCGCGATATTTCGGTCAAGAACTCATATTCGAACTGCGTGCAAGAACTCACAACTTTCATCAATTGCAATATAGAAGAATACTTGAGAGACAAAAGTGAAGAGGTCTACGATGTAGTGATCGCTAATCCGCCGCATTTCGTTCACTCAGGAGTGGAAAGCCCCGATGAAAGAAGAAACATTGCAAGAAGGACCGATCGTGAATCCGCGAGAATATTCGCCTTTGCCACAGGTAGACTCTTGAAGAACAGAGGCGCGTTCTTTTTTCTGCTGCATCCTAGAGATATGACGAAGTGGTTTCGTCTTCTGGAGGATCAAGGTCTTGGGATTCACAGAGTACGTTTTGCACATGGATCTCTTGACAAACAAGCTCAGCTAGTTCTTTTGAGCGGAAGAAAGGGTTCATCGTCTGAAGTCGTTGTAGAACCTCCAATAGAGATGAGGTGAAAGCTATGTTCGTTAGTATAGAAGGAATAGACGGATGTGGAAAGACCACTCAAATCAAACTCCTCGAAGAGTATTTGAGTCTATTAGATGTGGAGTTTGCAATTGTCAGAGAGCCTGGAGGAACTAGAGCTGGCGAGGAGATCAGGGAGATACTTCTCCACAAGGATTATCCTTTATGCGCCGAATCGGAATTGCTCCTATTCATGGCTGCCCGCGCTCAGATTGTCAGAGAGGTCATAAAGCCAGCTCTTGAGAGCGGTCGCATAGTCATCGCCGACAGGTTCATGGACTCATCAGTTGCTTATCAAGGAGTCGGAAGATGTCTTGGGCGTGAGATTGTCCAGTTGATGAATTCTTTTGCAGTGGCAGACACATTACCTGACATCACCTTGTATATTGATGTACCGGCTGATGTTGCTATCTCGCGGATGAGAAAAGAAAGGAAAAATGATAAAATAGAAGTAGAGAGTTTAGAGTTTTTCGAAAGAGTAAGAAAAGGATACGAAGAATTGATGGCTGAGAATAGAGAGAGATTTGTTGTTATAGACGGAACAAACAGTGAAGAGAGAGTGCAACAAGACATCAGAAAGGCTTTGTCAGTTTTCTTAGGAAAGAGGAAGCCAAATGGGAGGTGACGATAATGTACTTCGACAAGTTTTCTGAAGGCGCTGCCCAAGTATTTGTGACAGCCCAGGACGAGGCTAGAAGTCTCGGCCACCCTTACGTTGGAACTGAACACCTCCTCCTAGCGATCATCAAGGTTGATAATGAGCAAACAACTAGGATTCTGAGAAACTACTCGATTACATACGAGAGAATCTCCAGAGAAGTTACTTCTATGGTTGGAACGAATGTACATCAGTCTGTAGTTGGGGCTCCACAGATGACCCCGAGAGCAAGGAGAGTTATCGAGCTAGCAAATGACGAGTCGAAGATGCTCGGACAAGACAAGATTGATGTGGAACACATTATGCTCGGGATCGTTCGCGAAGGAGAAGGAATCGCGGCCCACATTTTGAAGCAGATGGGAGTGAACTTGTCGCAGCTTAGGAGAGAGATCATTGAAAACATCACGGGCGACTGGGAAGAAGGAGGAAGTGAGCAGCCTGATAATGTTTTCGTTCAACAAAGTCCGACAATGAGTTCAGCGATTAAGCAGCTTGAGGGCTTTGGCACCGATCTTACTGCTATGGCCAAAGCGGGAAAACTAGATCCGATTGTTGGTAGAGAGATTGAAAGGCAGAGGCTAATGGAGGTTCTTTCCAGACGGAAGAAGAACAATCCCGTCTTGATTGGAGAACCTGGCGTCGGAAAGACGGCGATTGTTGAAGGACTCGCACAAATGATTGTTGATGAAGAGGTTCCCGAGACACTCAAGAATAAAGTCATTTTTGCACTGGATGTAGCTTCACTCATAGCCGGGACAAAGTACAGAGGTGAATTTGAGAAGAGACTGAAGAAACTCATCCATGTTGTGAAATCCAACGGGAATATCATTCTGTTCATAGATGAAGTCCATACGATAGTTGGCGCTGGTTCGGCTGAAGGTGCCGTAGATGCTGCAAATATCCTAAAGCCAGCTTTGGCCAGTGGGGAGATTAGATGTATAGGCTCGACAACTCCTGATGAATACAGGAAGTACATAGAAAAGGATGCAGCTCTGGAGCGGAGATTTCAGAAAATCTATGTGACCGAACCGTCTCCCGAACAGTCTGTAGAGATTCTGAAAGGTATAAGACACAAGTATGAACTTCACCACAAAGTTCATTATACAGATAAGGGTCTGGAGGCGGCGGTAACTTTGTCACATAGGTACGTGTCTGACAGATTCCTTCCTGACAAGGCAATAGACATCATTGACGAGGCAGGTTCCAGGGCCAGACTGAAGAAACTCACAGTACCGAATGAGTTGAAGAACATGCAGGGAGAGATCGAGGTTCTTAAGATAAAGAGAGAGACAGCTGCAGCAGATCAAGAATATGAGAAGGCGGCTCAGCTTAAAGAGAAAGAACGTCTGATACAGCAGAAATATAGAGACGGTTATAACGAATGGAGAAGCAGGGTCGATTCCGAGATAGTAACTCTCGATGATGATGAAGTCGCCGAGATCGTATCCAATTGGACTGGGATTCCGCTCAGAAAACTTGAGGAGACCGATAGCGAGAAGTTGCTGACTCTTGAATCCGCGTTACACGAAAGGATAGTATCCCAGGACGAAGCAATTACCGCCGTTGCAAAGTCAATTAGGCGTGCTAGGAGCGGTCTTAAAGATCCTAGAAGACCGATTGGAGCCTTCCTATTCTTAGGTCCTACAGGAGTCGGAAAGACTGAACTAGCGAAGGCCTTAGCCGAGTACTTGTTTGGGGATGACAAGGCCCTTGTCAGGTTCGACATGTCGGAGTATATGGAAAGGTTCTCCGTTTCCAGGCTTATTGGAGCACCTCCAGGCTATGTTGGTTATGACGAAGGCGGAACCCTGACAGAACGAATAAGAAAGAGGCCTTTTTCGGTGATACTTTTTGATGAGATTGAGAAGGCACATGCCGATATTTTCAACATTCTTCTACAGATAATGGACGATGGTAGACTTACCGATTCGCAGGGTAGACAGGTCGACTTCCGGAATACCATAGTTATAATGACAAGCAATTTAGGCGGGGAATTCATAAACAAAACGAAATCTTCGATAGGTTTTGTCGAGTCTATTCAGGAGGAAAAAGAATATGAGGCCATGAAAACTTCTGTCCTCGAAGAGGTAAAACGAACTTTTAGACCTGAGTTCCTTAACAGACTCGATGAGGTAGTAGTATTCCATCAACTAACCAAAGTTCAGATTAAGTCGATAATCGATATACTAATGAACGATATGAGAAAGAGACTTAAGGAGAAACGCTTGAGATTGCTTCTTTCGGAAGCAGCTCAGGACTTTCTGGTCGATGAAGGGTTCAACCCTGTATATGGTGCTCGACCACTGAAGAGAGCTATCCAGAAGTACGTTGAAGATCCTCTTTCCGAAGAACTTCTCAGAGGAAGATTCCAAGAAGGGGATCTAATAACGGCTGAAGTTGACAACAGAGTTCTCGTCTTCAAGAAGAAGAAGGATGAGAAAACTGAAGTGAAAGCAGTTACCTAGAGCTCATTCCAGATAAGATAGCAAGGGGGGCAGTTTCTCGCCCCCCTTTCTGGAATCTAAGGATAGGGGGTGCAGTAGCCGCAGCAAAGCGGTTGTAAATGATGAAGAAGAGAAGAAGTTACGTTTGCGAAGTCTGTGGTTATGATTCCCCTGCCTGGTTCGGCCGTTGCCCTTCCTGCGGCGAGTGGAATACCGCGGTGTCTTTTACTGCAGAAGGAAGCCGCGAAGAAGCTTCCTCGATTGCAGACCTAGAGGCTAGACCTCTTTCTGAAATCGACACTAGACAATCCTTGAGAATAGACACTCACATCGAAGAGTTGAACAGATCTCTTGGCGGCGGTATAGTACCCGGTAGCGCAATTCTTGTCAGTGGAGAACCTGGAATTGGGAAGTCTACTCTGATGCTGCAACTATCAGACTTGGTGGCAGATGAGAGACCCGTTCTTTATTTATCTGGGGAGGAATCTGTCCATCAACTGAAGTTGAGGGGCGACAGACTTCGGCTACTAAACAAGGAACGAATAGAAGTTGTATCCACTAACGAAATAGACGCTCTCAGATCGCTTGAGATTGGAAAGTACGGAATGCTGGTGGTAGATTCATTGCAGACCATAAGGGTGTCAAGCGCTCCTTCTTTACCCGGTTCTGTGGTGCAAGTCAAGGAGTGTGCAAACATGCTCGTTTCACTGGCGAAGACCTCTGAAATACCTGTTATGATAGTATCTCACATAACTAAAGGTGGGCAAATCGCTGGTCCAAAGCTTGTGGAGCATCTTGTCGACACAGTCCTTTATTTCGAATCAAGCAAGACGGGATACAGGTTCCTTAGAACCGTGAAGAATCGATTTGGTCCATCCGATGAAATCGCCGTCTTCGAAATGACTGCGGAAGGGCTGAAAGAGGTTCCTGACATAAGTAGCCTCTTTGTTGAGGATTACACAAGTGCTCCCGGCAACGTAGTATCGGTTATCTACGAAGGCTCGAGATCCTTTCTGGTAGAAGTTCAGGCGCTCGTTTCGAAACCAGTATATGGAACCCCCAGGAGGCTATCAACCGGAGTGCCACTAGAAAGACTGCTTCTAGTAACCGCCGTGCTGAATAAGAGGGCGGGTATTCCACTGGACAGTCTTGATCTATACCTTAACGTTGCAGGAGGGCTTCAGATAGAGGATACCGGTGTTGACTTGGCAATTGCAGCAGCTTTGATATCTTCGTACTCCGATACATCAATGTCTGAAGGTGTAGGCTTTTTTGGTGAGATCGGCCTCGACGGGACCATTCGCTCAGTATCTTCAACAGAGAAGAGGCTGGAGAGAGCTAGAAAATCATCTTTCTCAAGGATAGTCTCGCCAGAGGGAAGAAATGGTATAAAAGATGTGAAGCAACTCTTGAAAATCATCGGAGGTATGAAGAGTGGAAAGGAGTGAACTAATAGAGAAAATCAAGAAGATTGCGCCGGGGACTCCTTTAAGACATGCTCTCGATGATATACAGGATGCCAGCGTGGGAGGTCTGATTTTCTTTGTCGATGACTACAAGAAGTATGGTCAGCTTATGCAGATAGGGTTTCTTCTGAACTGCCAGTTCAATCCTAACAAGTTGTATGAGTTAGCCAAAATGGATGGTGCGATCGTGGTGGATGATGATCTCACAACGATAGTCGGAGCTAACGTTCAGCTGATTCCCGATCACACGATCCCGACCAATCAGACAGGCATGAGGCACAGGGCTGCCGAAAGAATGGCTAAAGAGACGGGCAAGATGCTTGTTGCGGTCTCAAAGAGAAGAAATACGATGACTATCTTTTTGGGCGATTACACTTATACCTTGAACAGTGTTGAGACGCTTACCTCTAAAATAACTCAGACAATAAGAACGGCAGAGAAGTACAAAGAGGCCTTCATTGAGGCGCTGCAGGGAATAGAATTCATGGAGCGAGCAGGTTCACTCACGCTCTTTGATGTTGTTAAGACAATACAAAAGGGACTGATGGTCCTTCTAATTTGCGAGGAAGCAGAGTTTACAATAGCCGAATTAGGTAACCACGGAAGATTCCCTGCATTGCAACTAGCAGAGATTTTGGTGAATGTTAATGAAGAAATCGAAAGTCTCGTCCTGGATTTCAGTGAACAGTTACTTGATCAGGATAATCTTGAAGAGGCAATCGGAAAATTGAGGAATCTAAGCGAAAAAGAGATAAGCAGTTTCGGGGTAATATTGAGACATCTTGGATACGAAATTAACACTGCCTCTCAGGCTGTTGAGTATTTCATTAGATCAAGAGGAATACGTTTTGCTCGGCATATACCTAGAATTCCTCTTCAGGTCGCAATAAACCTGGGCAAGGAATTTGGGACGCTATCTAATCTTCTTGAGGGAACGGAAGACGAACTGATGGATGTCGACGGAATTGGCGAAAAGCGTGCCTCTGCAATAAGACACGCAATTGAAGTTTACAAGAAGTCCGGCGAGATCACAATTCCAGGTTTCTGAGCTCCTTAGAGAGATCTTTAAGCTCTTTCTTCGAAATTCTCTGAGGGAAACCTTTGTCAAGAATCAATTCCCCTGAATTCCAAACCTTATCAAAACTCGTGTCAAAGAACGATTTCAGGACCAATTGAAGTGTTATAGGCAAATGAGAATCGAACTTTTCCAGGTCAAGGCAGGACCTCGACAACGCCAGGTCGGCCGAATAGCCTTCTTTAAGCACTCCCGTACTTTTTCCGAACAACTTCTGGAACAACCTGTGGTTGTTATCGAAGAGAGTCTTTCTTATCTCATAATCGATGAGATAATTGTCGAAACCCCTGTGGTACCTTTCAGTAAGAATAACTTCCTTTGCCTCTCCCAACATATCCGAACCAATGAATCCTGTACCCAAACAAACTTGCATCCCCCGACCGAGTAGGTCGGATATGTTTGACTGAAAGCTACCTGCGTACATTTCTGATCTGAGTGATTTCGTCACGAAGATTCTCCGGGAAGAGATAATATCCATGTCAGTTTCGCTTAGATTACCTCCGTAGATGACACCACATTCGGATCCAAGGATACCGTTTTTCAGGAGTCTCTCTATAAGACTCTCTCCCCACCTGAGAAGGCAAGTCTCATTCTCTCTCTTCATGTCGAAAATGAAGAGGTTCAGATTCATCCCTTTTTCGTACAGCTCTCTCAATTTTCTCAGGCTATCTTCGTTATAGGTGGCAAGCTCACTTACGTAGACTATTGGGCAGAACGTGGAGTCGCGAGTAACGCTTTCCCAGCGCTCCGCGATGTTGTCAATTGTCTCCTCGGTCAATATAGGTCCGACAGCAAGGTAAACTCCGTACTTGGCTGCGACTTCCTTGTAGAATGTTGGATCGATTTCAGGATGATCGACTATTGGGCTGCTGATTGCGACAGAACCACTCCTGATTGCTTTCAATACGGCGACTTCCGCAGAAAGCCTTACTAAAGAAGGGTTAATCTCGCTTCTGACGGATTCCAGCAGATTGCTGAAAAAGCTTTTGTTAGTCTGATTATCTTTAAGAAGTTTCAATGGGTATGAGGAGATGCTGGAATAGACGCTGTAATGTGCATTAAAAAACGAAGGCAAGAGAATTCCCCTTTCGCCGTCGATTATCTCTTCGTCTTCTTGGATGCTGTACTCTCTCCTCGGTCCGACAAAAGTGATCTTCCCATTCTCAAATCTAACCAAAGCATCATCCACAAGAGGGTTCTTCAGATCATTTGTGAATGCCAAAACATTAGTTACGATCATCTGGAACCACCTCTTTTTGATTCGAAATAGGATCTGATAACGTAACACTCAAAGCTGAATAATTTAGGGATAATCTTGAGTCGTTTTCCAGGTTCTTGAAATATCCTGTACAGCCACTCAAGGCCGGCTTTCTGCATGAACAAAGGAGCTCTCTTCAGATCGCCTGAGATAACATCAAAAGAACCACCGACTCCCATCAAAAGCATGGCGTTAAGTCTGTCAAGGTTCTTCGCAATCCAGATATCTTGTCTTGGAACACCCATACCGACAAAAACAATATCCGCTGATGAATTGTTTATTTTCGAAACGATTGTATCACTTTCCTCTTGTGTGAAAAAGCCGCTGTGATACCCAACGATGTCTATTAGTGGAAATCTTTGTTTTAGTTTTTCGGTAGTCTTTGTTACGATACTCTCTTTCGACCCCAGAAGGAATATCTTTTGACCCACCCCGGATGAAAGTTCGCAGATTTTAAGCATTAGGTCTATTCCGGGTACTCTTTCAATTCTTTGTTTTGAAATCAGCTTGATCGCTTTCAGCACACCGCTACCATCGGGAACTACATAATTGACTGTACTCAGAGCCTTCTTGTATTCTTCGTTGTTGATGTATTCATAAGCAATCAAGGCGTTGAGCGTGAGCACATGTGATCTCACTCCCAATTGCGTTCGCTGTATGAGCTCATCGGCTGCAGAAACGAGGTCTTTTTCCTGGAGATCAAAATCAAGGAACTGCAAACACACACCTCCACACTTCATTAAAGCACAAATGAAAACCTTTTCAACGAAAAGAGGAAGGCTAAGCCTTCCTCTGGTGCCGAGGGCGGGAATCGAACCCGCACGGGGCTCTCAACCCCAGCGGATTTTGAGTCCGCCGCGTCTGCCAGTTCCACCACCTCGGCCAGCAATAAAACTTTACCATCAATGATTATTGGTGTCAACGAGCGTTCACTCAGAAATAAGCATAGAAATCACTTTGGAATGCAAGCCAGGTAAGAGTTATCAGTTGCCAAGCAACTCCTCAAGCGAAAAACAAAACTCAGGCATTCCAACTGCCCAGGGACCGATTTCGTACGGTTGGAAGTAAATGCAGAGCCTTCCTCCCTTAAGGTAGAAGCCCTGATCCGACGTGACTCCTTCAAAGTACTCAGGCCAGAGATCATCGCGGGCAGAGATTTCTTCCTTAATCAATCCGTTCAATTTCTCTTCAGTTTTTTTGCTTCCGAGAATGTTGTGCAAAGCAACAAGTCGGGACTTCTCCAGATCGATGTTATACGTTCTTCTCGATGCGTTTGGATGTGCGCCTCCGGTGAACTCACTGAAGACCATGTCTATGCTTAGAATTCCATCACTAAGATAAGCGGAGTAAACAACATAGACATCGAAAGTTCTGAATGGCCACTCAGAAGTCTTAGACTCTTCAAAAGCTTTCCGGGCCAATTCCTCGATTTCGCTTCTATACTGGGATATTTCACCCTCGATAGTAGAATTCAGAAACTGCTCGAAAGGTCTGTCTCTAAGTCCATTGACTGAAGGTATCTGTACATTTACGGCACAGATTTCGGAATCCTCAATTAAATTCTCTCCAAGAACGGAGATCAGTTTCCCTTGAGAAACAAAGATCTGCTCAGGAAGATCGACCGTATAGGAGAAGACAACGGCCAGTGCAATAAATAGATAGCCTGCTATCAACAGCTTACGCATACAATTCCCTCCTTTTGATCACTTGAAAGACCGGTTCGGTATTCTTCACAACCGGAAGCGTTCTCCTGCGATCATCTAGTAAGATCATATCACTGACAAATCGGGATTAGTTGCCTATCAAGAAAGTGTGGATCGTGATCATTGAGAGATCAATGGCTACAGATATTGATTGTCGCAGAATCAGGAAAGTTTCTAATCGTTCAAGCTCTGTTATCGTTTCTCACAACGGTCTTCTGTACAGAATGAGCAGTGATTTGCAGCAAATATCGGTTCCGAAAAAGCACAAACGCTTCGCAATGTTTCTGACAACTACAGAATTCGAAAACGGGCGCTGAATTCATTCAGCAAAAAAGCCTTATTCCGGTGCTATGATTATCACATGGGGGGGTGATAGTCTTGATTGCAGAAATAACCCTAGATATGGTGAGGGTGACAGAGGCGGCGGCCCTCTTTTCTAGTGTTTATCTTGGCCGCGGTAACAAAGAAGCAGTAGATCAAAGAGCTGTAGATGCAATGAGAGGTATTTTAGATTTGCTCGACATGAAGGGAACCATAATCATTGGCGAAGGAGAAAAGGACGATGCACCAATGCTGGCTGCCGGAGAGCATGTTGGAAAGTGGAATGACGACGATCCGGAAGTCCTTATCGCTGTTGACCCGGTAGATGGAACCAGGTTGGTTGCGAATGGAAGATCTAATGCGTTAAGCGTGATTGCAGCAACTGAAGGAGGCAAGGTAGCTCCTTTACCAACCTACTATGTAGACAAATTGGCGGTTGGAAAGGAGCTTGCAGGAAACCTGGATATCGACGCAACTCCACGAGAAAACCTCCGTATCGCGGCAGCTATCCTTGGTGTCAAAGTATCGGAACTGACGGTGACAATGCTCGATCGAGAGAGGAACTACCCTCTCGTTGAGGCCGTTAGAGCTGTCGGTGCAAGAATCAGACTGATCAATGATGGAGACATTGCTGCGGCAATCGCGACTGCTCTTCCTGATGGAGGGACAGAAATCTACATGGGCGTTGGAGGCTCTCCAGAAGCAGTTCTGGCTGCAGCGGCACTTCAGTGTATGGGTGGTGAGATCCAGGTGAAGTGCTGGCCAAGAGATTCAGAAGAGATTGAAAAGGTAGATAATTCTTCGTTTGAGCTTGATAGAGTCTATCGAACAAAGGATCTGATTGATGGTGAGGAGGTTGTCTTCAGCGCCACCGGAATAACTGACGGTTCATTCCTGAAGGGTGTTCGCTTCACCCATAACCAGGCTATAACCGATTCTATCGCCATGCGATCAAGCACCAGAACGGTTAGGAGAATAAGGGCTTATCACGAAATCGCCTATAAGACCATTACAACGAAATCGGGAGGTGAAGTCTTCATTTTCAACAGCTTGCTTGGTAAGAGAGGTTAGTAGTTTATCCGCAGTTCTTTACTTCCCTGAGTTTGGAGGTCTGAAGTCGTTTCAAATCACAATTGATCTGCTTTTCATTTTGCGGACAGCTACCACTAGTTAAAGTGCTATAATTGCCGCAAAACAGAGGGGGGAGACTCTGTGATTTGCGTCTTGGTGAACGACACCGATTTTGGGACATCTGTATCGCCTGTTGAAAGCGCTTTGGAGACAGCAGGCGTAGCATACAGAACCTGGAGGATATTTCTTGAGGGCTTTCCTGAAGATGGATCGGGATGTGATGGTCTGGTTCTGTCAGGAGGCTTCTCGATGAGCGAGTATTTCGATGGTGGTGCTCTTTCTTGGGGAGCCTCATTTGTTAAGGATTTTCATGGTCCTGTTCTGGGTATTTGTCTGGGAATGCAAATCTTGGCTCGGCTCTTTCAGGAATCCTTGGTAGCCTCGCGTGAGCTCGGAGTATCAAAGGTTAGGTTGGACACTTCGAATGAGCTGTTCAGGGGAATGAAATCGGAAGTGAATGCCTATCAGCGTCACAACTATGGCCTTCCATACATTCCCGGTGGCTATTATCAAATTGCATGGGGGGAATCGACCTTCATACAAGGGATAGCTTCTCTTGACGGATCGCGATTCGGTGTGCAGTTCCATCCAGAGGAAATCGAACTTGGTTCTGAAGAAGAGTTGCTGAGAATCTTCTCCAACTTCTCGACTATAGTTAATTCTCGCTAGACAGCTATTCAGGAGGGGAAAATGAAAATAGGCATTATTGGTGTTGGCAACATAGGTGGTATTTTTGCGAACAGACTGCTTCACGAGCTGCATGACCTTGAGCAGCTTTACTTGCTGGACAGGAATCTCGACAGACTCTCCGGTCTTTCTGCCGAAAGTGAAAAAGTGGTAATCGCAAAGAGTCCAAATGAAGTTCTTTCCAATTGCACCCACGTGATCATTTCGGTGAAACCTCAAGACTGTGGGGAGCTATTCCTGGAGATAATTAACGGAAAGAACGACGGTCCAGTGGTTATCAGTACTATCACCGGGATAGAAATCAAGGTCATTTCGAAGAATACAGGACTGGAGAAGATTGCAAGGATCATGCCAAATGTTCCGAGCGCTATCGGACGAGGGGTAACGGGATTCGTCTGCTCGACTTCTTTGACCGGAAGGGAGAAGAGAGAAGTGGAGAGAATTCTTCTTACGATGGGCGACATAGTTGAGGTCCGTGAAAAGGACCTCGCAGCTGTAACGGCTTTGAGTGGAAGCGGTCCTGCATTCGTCTTCGTGATAGTGGAATCGCTGATCGATGTTGGTTTGAAGATGGGCCTTTCCTATGATGTCGCTAGAGAGCTAATTTTAGGAACTCTCGGAGGGTCTGTTGAACTCCTCAAAGTTAAAGGCAATCACCCGGGCGAATTCAGACATCTAGTAACTTCCCCAGGAGGAACAACCATCGAGGGAATTTACTCCTTGGAAAGGGAAGGACTTAGGGGAACCATAATGAAAGCGTTGTTTGACACTTACCTAAGAGCAAGGGAGATAAATTCCGAACTGGAGGTGACCGAAGATGGATCTGCTAAGTAAGGGAGAGAGAGTTAGGAATGCCTCCAGAAAACTCAGGCTGATCACCACAGAAGAGAAGAACGATGCAATTTCAATGATTGCTAAAGAGATTGAAATGCATAAGGATGTGATTCTCAGAGCAAATGCTGTCGATGTCTCCAACGCCAGAGAGAAAGGAACGAAGGAATCGCTGATAGACAGGCTAGCGCTTTCTGAAAGTAGGATACAAGCCATGGTTCAGGCTTGTCGCGAAGTTATAGTGCTGCCTGACCCGGTAGGCGAAATAGAGAGTACGCGGCTACAGAAAGACGGCCTTCGAATTTCGAAGGAAAGAGTGCCGATAGGAGCCATCGGAATGATATTCGAGTCAAGGCCCAATGTAACTGTTGATGCATCGATCCTTGCCATAAAATCGGGAAATTCTATCCTTTTGAAGGGAGGAAGCGACGCTATTAACTCGAACAAGGCCATCGTACTGATAATGAAGAAAGCACTTTCTCTGGCCGGGCTTCCGGATGGTTCCATTGAGTTGGTTGAAGATACTTCACGCGAAGTAGTGAAAGAGATGTTGGAGATGAACCAGTACCTTTCTCTTATAATCCCAAGAGGTGGCGCTGCTCTCATCAAGTTCGTTGTTGACAATTCTAGAATCCCGGTTATAGAAACCGGTACTGGTAATTGTCACATCTTCGTCGATTATGGTGCTGATTTGGAAAAATCGGTTTCGATTGTCGATAATGCGAAGACTCAGAGGCCAGGTACCTGCAATGCAGTCGAGACATTACTTGTCCACAGAATGATTGCGGCCGAGTTTATTCCTCGGGTCGCCAGTGTTCTTACCGCAAAGGGAGTAGAGCTCAGAGGTTGCGCAGAATCGATAAAATACTGGAAAATGAATCCTGCGACCGAAGAGGACTACTTCGATGAGTTTCTCGATCTAATACTTGCAATCAAGGTCGTAGAGAACGTAGAAGAAGCTATGCAGCACATTGAGAAGTACTCATCGGGACATTCGGAATCGATATTAACAAATGACTACTCCAACTCCAGGCAATTCCTTAGATGCGTAGATTCTGCTGTTGTCTACGTAAACGCTTCAACAAGATTTACGGACGGTGGAGAGTTTGGGTTCGGGAGTGAAATAGGTATCAGCACCCAGAAGCTTCATGCACGCGGTCCGTTTGGCCTGAAGGAACTTACAAGCTACAAGTATACGATACTAGGGGATTACCAGGTGAGAAAGTAATGTCAAGAATCGTGTTGAAAGTCGGATCAAACCTCCTGGTAAAAAGAGATGGCGAGATCGACAAGAAGTACATAACAGAGCTAGCAAGGGAAATAGCTATTCTGAAGTCGTCAGGTAATCAGGTTGTTCTTGTCTCTTCAGGGGCTAAAGCAGCGGGCTTCGGTTATCTTGAAGGGAGAAGAACATCTAGCGATTTGTACATGAAGCAGGCTCTTTGTGCTGCGGGTCAGGTTCAGCTAATGAAACTATACGAAAACGTGTTCGATCTTTTTGGCGAGAGAATAGCTCAGATCCTGGTCAACAGAGACGATTTTGGAGACAGGAAGCGATTTCTTAACCTGCGGAATACTCTTATAGGGTTGATAGAATTGGGTCTGATCCCTGTAGTGAATGAGAACGACACAACATCTACCGAAGAGATAATGTTTGGAGACAATGACATTCTCGCCTCGATGTTTGCAATAGGATGGCAGGCCGATCTTCTGATACTGATGTCCACTGTAGAGGGAATCGTAGACGAAAACGGTGAAGTGATTTCGGTGTTTGATACATCTAGGAGACTAAAGAACATAGAGAACTCCTCGTGGGGTACAGGAGGCATTAAGACCAAAATAAGAGCTGGACGGGCCGCATCTGCAAGCGGTATCAGAAGCTGCATCTGTAATGGGAGAGACTTGAATAACATAGAGAGATTTGCAAAGGGTGATGACATTGGAACCGTATTTCCCTCGATAGAATCGCCAGGTGCCCGGAAAACGTGGATTGGATTTCTCTCTACTCCGAAAGGGAGTATTAAGATCAACCGAGGCGCAGAAGGCGCAATTGCAAGAGGAAAGAGTCTCTTGGCCATAGGCGTGGAAGAAGTATCTGGAGACTTTTCTGAAGGCGAGGTGGTTAGTATACTCTCGGTTGATGGGTCGGAAATTGCGAGGGGAATCTCTAACTTCACCTCGCTTGAAGTCGATAAGATAAGGGGAGTTAGAAGCGACAGGATATCATCGATTCTTGGTCACGACTGCGCAAAAGTTGTGGTCCATATTGATAACTCTTACCGTATCTGATAGCTCTGGCTGAGCAAAGATTAGCTGCCTTCTACAGAGGGAAGGAAACCGGGATCAGCGAACTATCACTGTAATAGTAAACCGCCTCATGAAATGCTTGACGACAGCTTTCTAGCTTTGTTTTCCGGTCAAGCCGGTGAGAATCTGTGAGAGACGCTTATTTGGCGCTAAGCCGAGAGTAATTGACTTGTTTCTATTGACATCGTTATATACTCTTACTGAAATAGTCGTTGGAGGTAGGATATGTTTGATTTTCCCGAATATGTTTACTCTGATGTTAGGGTAGAGGAAGTCTCGAATAGCAATATAGTTGTTACTCTAGGAAGAACGGATAACATGAAGGAACAGAAATACGTTGCGGCTTTCATCAGGATTTTCGATGGAGAGAGGTGGTATTTCAGTTCTACTACGGACCTGAACTCTGTTCAAGGTGAGATCTACAGGCTGGCAGATCTTGCTAAAAAGAATCCATCTATCGAAGCGAACCAGATAGTTCAGAAGTTTCAGGTAAACAAGGGTTCGTTTTTGAGATTCGAGAAATCATCGGATATCTCAACTATACCTCTTAAGGAGAAGCGCGATATTCTTTCTACCTATTTTCCCATAGTCGAAGAAAGTGGTCTCGTGAGATTTTGGAGGGGCCAATACGTAGACCAGAGAGTTGTCAAGAGCTTCTTATCCAGCAAGGGAGCAGATTTGAAGTTCGATTATCAAAGGGTGGGCTTCAGAATGCTCTATCAAATGGCCGATGGAGAAGAGCAGCTTATGGACAGATTCGACCTTGCCGGTAACGAGTTAGAATCGATCAAAGAACTTTCCGAGGACGTCAGGAAGTCAGTTGAAGCTTCTGAATACTTCATAAGAAACGCAAAGTCTGTGATCCCTGGAAGATATCCGGTGGTTCTTTCTCCAGAGGCGGCAGGTGTGTTTGCGCATGAGAGTTTTGGTCATAAGAGTGAATCAGACTTCATGCTCGGAGACGAGACGATGATGAAAGAGTGGAAAATAGGCAGAAAGGTCGGCAGCGAAATCCTTTCAATAGTAGATGATGGAAATAAACCTGGAGTAGGTAACGTTGTTTTCGATGACGAGGGAACAAAAGCTGAAGAAACTTACTTGATAAAGAACGGTTGTCTTTCAGGGAGGCTTCATAGTGCCGAGACTGCTGCCGCTCTAGACGAGGAGTTGACGGGAAACGCCAGGGCCGTGAGCTTTGAGTTCGAACCTGTAGTTAGGATGACGACTACCTACATCCTGCCGGGAAGGCTCTCCTTTGATGAATTACTTTCAGGTATCAAAGAAGGACTCTATGTCGATTCACTAAACCATGGTTCAGGAATGTCTACATTCACTCTCGCTCCCTGCAGAGCTTATATGATCAGAGATGGAAAGATCGCTGAGCCTGTGAAGATTTCTGTTGTGACGGGAAGTGTTTTCCAGACTCTTAACGAAATAGAGGGACTAACCGAGGAATTCAAGCTTCTGTCATTTGCGCTTGGAGGATGTGGAAAGATGGAACAGTACCCTCTTCCCGTTGGATTCGGCGGACCGTACGTGCGTGTACGTTCGTTGAATGCTCACTAGGAGGTGCTGACTATGACTAAAGAGAGACTTGTCGTTCATTATACAGAGAGTGCTGTGAAGATAGTTCAAACTCGGGTTACTTCAGTAAGAAAGAAAGACATTCTTCGAACTTCAATTCGTCTTTACGATGGTAAGTCAATGGGTGTTGCCGGTGCTTTTGGAAATTGCGATGAGCGAGAGCTCATAAAAAAAGCAAGAGAATCTCTCGAGCTTGGAATTCCTTATGCTTGCGAACCTTGCAAAGAACTAAAGAGAGAAGAACAGCACGAATCAGATCTTCAGAACGAGGCGGAGCTTCTGGAAGCTGCAGAAGATATCCTTGAGAGACTGAGAAGAGATCAGCCACAATTCAGTTTCAGTCATTTATTCAAGTCGGCTAGGGTAGAGTCTTTTCTGGAGAATGATCTCGGTCTTGATCTGAGATCGTCTCGAGAATCTCTCAGCATGGAACTAGTAATAAAGGACAAACAGTCATCTAACATTATCGATGCAATGACAGGATACGAAGGAAGAGAGTTCCGAAAGGATTCGTTTGTAGGACTGACTAATATGATTTGTGATGCATACAAGAACCAGCTCCACGACATAGAAGAAGGAGTATATCCGGTAGCTTTCATGTCGGGCGACATGACGTATTACAAGAAACTCTATGAGTCTTTGAATGGGATGCTGTTTGGTTCTGGCGGATCCCTTTTGTCAGGGAAAGTCGGTGAGAAGATCTTTTCCGATAGAGTCACTCTCTTGCAGACGCGTAACGTCGATGATGGTTTCTTCGAACCGTTTTTTGATCTAGAAGGGACTGTAAATCAGTTGGATAGATTTGCTCTAATTGAGAGCGGAGTGCTAAAGTCGCCATATACGGATAAGAAAACGGCTACAACTTTTAATCTACCTCATACTGGTTCTGCAGGTGGAGAGTACGATGGTTTGCCGGAGCTGGGGATACCGAAGCTTAAATTCGCTGAATCACAGGAAACTGCAAAACAGCTTCTCAAAGGTCAGAAGGCTATCTTCATTCTAATTGCCAGTGGAGGAGACTTCACACAGGACGGGCGCTTTGCAACCCCGGTTCAACTTGCCTTCCTGTTTGATGGAGAGAGGTTTGTCGGAAGGCTCCCCGAGCTGAGTTTGAGTTCTCATATGTATGATATGTTTGGCAAGGACTTTCGCGGGGTCTCAAACGACGATTTTCTGGGAGCGGAGAATTCGAAGATGACGATAATAGATATGAAGGTGAGCAAACTGTAGCGTTTTTCTTCCCAATAGTCTGGAGGTGTGATGTGCGCCCGATAGCAATAGTTGGAGCCGGAATGATGGGAAACGTTCATGCTCGGTCATATAGAACGATAGATGAAACGAGTCCCTTATCGATAGTCGATCCAGTTGGAAGCAGAGCGAAGGTTATCTCCGACAAATATCGAGCAATCGCTGCAAGTTTTGATGAAATCCTTGCAGATGACGAAATAGAAATAGTTGATATCTGCACGCCGACTTTCACTCACAGAGATCTTGTAGTCAGAGCTCTCGAGGCGGGCAAGCATGTCTTCTGCGAAAAGCCGGTAGCACTGAAGATTGAAGACGCCGTGGCAATGGACAAGGCGGCCAAAAAAAGCGGCAGAGTGTTTATGGTGGGCCACGTCGTACGCTTCTTTCCGCAGTATATTAAGGTTAGAGAACTCGCTTCCTCAGGTGACGTTGGCGAAATCGTAATGGCTAGACTTTACAGAGGAGGATCCTTTCCCTCGCACGGTATAGATAACTGGTTTGCAGATATCACCAAAAGCGGCGGGGTCTTCATCGATCTCTCCATACACGATTTTGATTTTCTTAGAAAACTGCTTGGCCCGGTGAGAACCGTCGAAGCGAGGTCCGTAGAACTCAGCTCGACAGTGAAAAAGCCTTCTTTCGATCACGGCATGGCGATTCTGAGGTTCGAGTCCGGCGCACTGGCCCACATCGAAGGCAGCTGGGCCGAACCGGCCGACATGCCGGTTGGATTTGGAACATCTTACGAGTTCATCGGCACTAAGGGAATGATCACGAACAGCTACGAGAGAGAAACTACGCTTCGCCTTCAAACCTCAATCGACGGCAAGCCCCTATACTCTCAAGAGAATCCGATCTTGAATGATCCATATACCGAGGAGCTGAAATCGTTCATACTATCGATAGAGGAAGGCAAAGAAGTCCCGGTGAGCTGTGAAGAGGCTACAGAATCGTTGAGAGTTGCACTGGCAGCCAACCTGTCGGCGAGACTGTTGAGACCGGTAGAACTCTCGGAGGTGTCGTGAGATGACTAGAATTTCGATTCTTGGAATAGCTCACATGCATGGCTACAGCTACGTCAAAGCGTTGAAGGGGAAAAGAGATGTTGAGATTGTTGGGATATATGACCACGACAGATCAAGGATGGCAAGAGCGAGCACTGCTCTTGAGGTTAAATCGTACGACCACCCCGAAGAGCTTGTAGCTGCAAGCGACGGAGTAATAGTTGCAAGCGAGAACTCAACTCACAGAGAGTTCGTGGAAATCGCTGCTCGATGCGGAAAACATGTATTGTGCGAAAAGCCGATTGCCACATCTGTTGAAGATGCCGAGGCTATGATAGACATATGTCATATAAACAACGTTAGGCTTCAGATGGCTTTTCCGGTGAGATATAGTGCCTCCGTAAGAAAGGCCAAAGAGTTGATCAAGAATGGTCTTTTGGGTGAAATCGTCAACCTTGTTGGAACTAACCACGGGAGAATGCCTGGAGGCTGGTTCATAGATCCCGAACTTAGCGGTGGTGGCGCTGTTATGGACCACACCGTTCACGTTGTTGACACCGTAAGATGGCTCCTCGACTGCGAGTTCAAACAGGTCTACGCCGTATATGACACCCTGATTCACGATACACGTGTCGAAGACTGCGGACTGGAGATGTTCAGACTTTCAACGGACCAGTACATGACGCTTGACTGCAGCTGGTCGAGACCGAGAATCCATCCTTACTGGGGTGATGTGACTATACACATTGTGGGAACCAGAGGTACTCTCTTTCTGGATATCTTCAACTCTAAGATTGAAGTCAGTTCCAGCGAGAAAGGAAATCGCTGGGAAAACTACGGAGATGATCTCGATCAGCTTTTGACGAGAGAGTTTCTTGAAGTGATTCATTCTGGGAAGGAACCTTTGACTAATGGAGAAGACGGATTGAGAGCTCTTGAAGTGGTCTCTGCTGCCTACAGGAGCTTTCGGGAAGGAAGGGAGATCGAGATTGTTTGACTCGATCTTCTTTTTTCGCCTTGCTTATTCATAAGGCGTATAATCTAGGTGTTATGATAACAGTCATGAGGTGAGTTGTTTGGAGCAGCAGTATGACCGTAGAAAACTTGAACAGGAGTTTGACAGCCTTCCCGAAGCTTCGCCTATAGCAGATATCGACCCATTCAAGGGAGACATAATCGCAATGGTGGGAGCTCTTGCTCTTGATTTTCTTGAGCTTGGCGCGGATGACGTTCTGCTAGATATTGGAACCGGGCGAGGGAGATGGGCCGTGGCAGCCAGTCAGCATTGCAAAAAAGTAATAGGTATAGACATAAGTAAAAGGATGCTCGAAGATGCAAGAATGAACGTTGCAAGCGCGGGAGCCGAGAATGTAGAGTTCTATAGAGGATCTTTTGAGGACCCGTGTGAAGAGACGGATATTTCGCAAAAGAATGTAAACAAGATAGTCGCTATATACTCTCTTCACCATCTTACTGATTCTATGAAGGCGGAGGCAATCTCAAAGCTTTCAGCGATGCTTAAACGTCCTGGGCGGATTGTTGTCGGCGACATCATGTGGTTCGATGACCCTGGCAAGTACAGGGACGAATGGGATGAGGTCTATTTTGATGACAGCGAGACAGATCATCCGGCGAGCATCTCGTTCATGCGAGAGATCTTTGAAAAATCTGGTGCAGAAGAAATCGAGATTCTTCAAATTCATCCGTTGGTGGGGTTGATATGCGCCTCCTTTTCCTAGCGATGTCTTCAAGATAAGTATATTCTGAAAGTCTCCAGAAGCCTTGAACCGCGAAGTTTTGATGAAAACTGGAGCTTCGCTTTTTTGTGCCAAGTCGAAGAATTCATGTATAAGAGAAGTCTTGATCGATGAATCCGATTTAGGTGGTATCCTATACCCGGATTCTTACCTCATCGCTGCACACATCATCATCTTTGGAGTTCAGTCACCTTATTACTGAGTTCCTGAACTAGTAATCGTTATCAATAGACCTGATGTCGCATTTCTACGCTATTGATTATAAGTCCCCGCATGAGCTGGAGAGACCGCTTTCGGCTCAAAGACCCGCTTGTCAATAAACGCTGCACGCTGAGCGCTGTGAAAAGCCAAGAAGCAAAAATAGAGACTGCCCGGTTTCTGTGGTCTATACCATTCTTCGCCTCTTTTGTTCTGTCATTCTGCAGTGATGTTATACGGGATCTGCTTTCTCTCCTCACTCTTGGTAATCTCGAATATGGTTTTTCTCGAAACGGAGCTCTCGGTGTTGGTCCCTCTTAGTCTTGCACTCGTTCCTTCAGAGACACCCTCCGCCAATGCGTAGCCCTCCTTCAAGGGAGGACTTAGGATCAGGATCATCAAGAGCCAAATACAGCATGTATTGTCAAGGGCGAAGGAGCATGATATGATTTCTCACTTACTCCCTAACCTATAGGTAGTGATGAGGACATCGTACGGGTGGGAACTTCTGCAACAAGTACTCTATATTTCTATTCCTTGGTCGTTACTTTCGTTCCGTAGACTCCTGCCCCAGGATCGAAACCCCGGTTTCTCGCTATCTCTTCAACGGACTTCTGAAGAACATTCATCATCGGAATTGAGGCAAGCACTTCGTCTAGACCTTCGGAAACATATATGGACTCTACACTCTCTTTCTTTAAATTCGTTAGCGTTATTAGGTCACACTTGTCTGAAATATCTCTGTGTAGTTCCTGCATCAGGTTTTGGGTTACACCTTCCGGATTCATAGTGAGTACAACCGGTCTGTCAATCAACAGATCAACAGGGCCATGCCTGAAGGCTGCTCCTGCGTAGAAAATCAAGCTAATCTTAGCGACTTCGGCAAACATAAGTCTTGCCATGCTGCCAACTCCGAGGCCGTACCCTCTTGCGACAAGAATCTTCTCCCTCTTCTCAGAAAGAAGAGTGGCGAGCCAAGACAAATCAAGAGAAATCGCCTCTTCTATTCTTGAAGGCAGTTCAGAGAAATTCAACGATCTTCCCGTCTTTGAAGCAGCAATCAACAACATTAAGACTACGCTGTTTACGAAAGTCTTGGTAGCACCCATAGATCTTTCATTTCCGGCCTCAAGGAGGAAAACCCTTTCACCTGGAAGAAAATTCGCGGCACTGCTCTGTTCATTGTTCGTGATCAATGCCATCACTGGAAGTAGTTCCGTGTTATCTTCAATGAACCTCAGCAGCTCAGCGCTTTCACCAGACTGACTGATCAGGAAGATGGTGGAATACAGTTTGAGGAGCTCCCTGGATGAGTAAGATATAAGTTCGGACATTTCAAGACTTGCGGCGTCTACCCCTGATGATTTTAGAAAGGTAGCTGCCGTCTCCGCCGCATGGAGTGAAGCTCCCATCCCTGTAAAAAGTACCCTCTCGAAATTAAGACTCTTCGCCTTCTTCGAGATAATGCCAGAAGAGGAAAGGAGTCTTCTAACGGCATCTGGTTGCTCTAGCATATCCTGCATGAATTTCGACATGTTTATCATCCTTTCATTGTGGGAATTCTCGATCCTAAAGGAATTGATAATAGCTCACCATTAAGAGTTTATCATCTCGGAAGAGTGTTTTGACTAATCGGTGGTATTGGTGCCATAATTAGTGCGGAGGTGAAGCTATGTCGTTAGTCACAACAAAAGATGGTACCCGGATATATTACGAAGAACATGGAGATGAGAGCAGACCATCGCTTGTCATTCTTAACGGGATAATGATGTCCACGAGTTCATGGGCGGGTTTTCTGACAGATTTCTCCAAGCATTTCAGACTGATACTCATGGATTTCAGGGATCAGGGACGGTCCGAAAGGAAGCAGTCACAATACTATATCTCTGTTCACGTGAATGATCTTGTCGATCTACTTGACTTTCTGAATATCTCTAAAGGAAATATAGTAGGTCTCTCTTATGGTGGACAGGTGGCGGAGATGTTTGCAATAAAGTATCCAGAGAGGGTCAAATCATTGGTCCTCGCGAACACCCCTCCAAGAATCTCACCTTTCCTTGCTGAGTTAGGCGAAGCGTGGAAGGAAGCCGCAATGCTATACGATGGGGAGAGGTTCTTCAAACTTGCAATTCCGTTTATATACTCCGACTTGTTCTATAACAGAAACCTGAACTGGCTGAAAGAAAGGCAGAAGACCTTTAAGTCAACTCTCAATCGGGAATGGTTTGAAGGTTTCATAAGGCTTGTCTCTTCAAATCCTGATTTCAACGTGCTGGATGAGCTTCACAAGATTGAGTGTCCAACGTTACTTCTTGGTGCTGATAGAGACATTATTACCCCAATTGAAGAGATAGAGATGATTCACGAAAAAGTAAAAGGCTCCGAGTTTTTGGTTATTAAAGATGCGGGTCACGGAGCTTTCCTCGAAAAGTCAGGAGAATTCATTACGGCTGTAATAGGCTTTGTTCTAAAGAATTGTTAGTAAACAAGACAATGTAGAAGTTATTCATCTTACTTCGACAATAATCCTCGTTAAACGGCTCAAATCGAACTTAGAATCTCAACGCGTTTAGTGTATTCTTAAAGTGAGAGATGATTCATCTTTCATTTATGAGAGATGAATCACGCCGCGCAAAGTGTGAGGGGTGATCTTGGTGAGTTCAGTTCCGGTAATTGGCATAGCGGGAATCGGGACATACATACCCGACAGTTACATGACGCCCGACCAGATAGCTGAGGCGACTGGAATTCCTCGAGACGTGATAGAACTGAAGTTCGGGGTGAAGAGGAGATTGCTTCCAGGACCAGAAGACACAACGAGTAGCATGGGAATAAGAGCCGCAAGGAAAGCTCTCGAAAACTCCGGTACTCATCCCAAAGATGTCGATTTGATAATCTGGAATGGAGCTCAACACAAGGATTATCCTTGCTGGTTGGCCGGATTAAAGGTGGCCGACGAGATTGGGGCAACAAATGCCTGGTCGTTCGATATGGAAGCCATGTGCGGCTCGATGATGGCTGGCATGGATATCGCAAAGAGCATGATGATAGCGCGAGACGACGTGGAAACAGTGCTCCTTGTAAGCGGCTATAGGAATGTTGATCTGATGAATCTCTCCGAGCCCTCTACTTCTTTTATGCTGGATGTTGGAGCAAGCGGAGCGGCAGTAGTCATGAAGAAAGGGTATAACGAAAATGTCGTTCTCTCCTCCGCATTCAAAGGTGACGGCTCCTTTTCCGAACTTTGTGTCGTCCCGGTAGGCGGAACAAAAAAATGGCCGATGAGCAGAGAAGATGTGTCGGAATACCATTTTCGTGTCCAGGGAGACACAGCAGAATTCAAGAAGCGTCTTGGAGAGACGACAATGCCCAACTTCTATTGGGTTATCAGAGAGTCTCTAAGAAAGAGCGGCTACTCTGAAAGTGATATCGATTATTTAGCAATTCTACATTTTAAAAGATCGGCTCATTTTGCAGTTCTTGAAGAGCTTGGGCTGAAGGAAAATCAGAGTACGTACCTTGATTACTACGGCCATCTTGGACAAAATGATCAAATTCTCTCAATTGAATTGGGTTTGAGAGAAGGAAAGATCAAAGACGGTGATGTGATCGTTATGGTCGGCGCCGGATTAGGCTTCGTCTGGGCCGCAACAACCGTAAAATGGGGCAAAGTTTAGGAGGCGTAAAGGTGAGAATGGAAGGTAAGGTTGTCATCATTACTGGTGGCGCAAGAGGTATTGGTAAAGCAGCAGTTGAGAGATTCACGAGAGAAGGGGCGATAGTCTATGCCTGCGATATGGATACTGAAGGTCTTGAAGGCTTGAAGAATGAATTCGCCGAGCTCCCGGGAAAGGTAATACCAAAGAAGCTGAATGTGACGGATAGAAAGGCAATAGCTGATTTGGTCAACGAAATCAAGAGTGAGTATGGTCACATTGATGGGCTTGTTAACAACGCTGGAATCACTAGGGATGCACTGATCCAGAGAATGACGGAAGAAGATTGGGATCTAGTTATCGACGTGAATCTGAAGGGTGTATTTAACATGACACAGGCTATTGCGCCTGTGATGCTTGATCAAGGTTATGGTGCAATTGTCAACACCTCTTCAGTTGTCGGAGTGTTTGGAAATATCGGTCAGTCAAACTACTCCGCCTCCAAAGGAGGAGTAATAGCCATGACAAAGACTTGGGCAAAAGAGCTTTCTAGAAAAGGAGCCAAGATCAGAGTTAATGCTGTCGCTCCTGGTTTCATTAAGACTCCAATGACTGAGAAAATGCCCGAGAAGATAATTACAGCGCTCGAAGAGAGGATACCGTTGAAGAGAATGGGTCTTCCCGAGGAGATTGCAAATGTGTACTTCTTCCTGATTTCTGACGAAGCAAGTTACTTAACCGGTCAGGTGATCGGTGTCGACGGGGGACTCGTGATTTGAAGATCTCTCGAAGTGAGAGAACAAGATTACAGATAAAGCAGGCGGCTGAAGAGCTGTTCAGTCGTCTTGGTTTTGAGATGACGTCTGTTGCCAATATATGTAGGACCTGCGGATTGTCTAATGGAGCCTTTTACAGACATTACGCAGGAAAAGAACAGGTGTTTAAGGAAATTGTACAGGACATTAAGGCTGAATTCGAGGCCGCAACAACCTCGATAACCGGTCGTGATTCCAGAGAAAGACTCTTCAATCTGTATAGAACTGTCTTCAATATTCTTTGGGGATCGAGGAAGAAATTTATCGCATTCCACGAAGCCGAGTATAGATTTCCCGATGTTGAGAGTTCGGTCGACAAGACCTATAAGGATTCTCTTCTTTCAACTATCTCTATAGGCAAGTCCACACTTTCAATGCCCGAGTTTTGGTTTCTTGTTGGTAGTTCGAGATTTACTGCTATCTACTGGATTATCTACAACGGAACAAGGGTTCCTGATTCCACTGTAGAGTCGTTGGTTGATTTTACTCTGGGTGGATTTGTTAAATCTGAGCAATTTGACAGAGAAGCACTTGATTTCACTTTTGACAGAACAATGGCAAGCGGAGGTACCAAGGCGAAAGAAGTCATTCTTCTTGCTGCGGAAAGGCTTATGGGCGAGAAAGGGTATTTCGAGACTTCGATTTACGATATCACGAGTAGGGCAGGTTACGGTCAAGGTACATTCTACTTGCATTTCGAAAGCAAAGAGAAACTCCTTCAGGAGCTTGTTTATCAGGCAAACAGGAATCTCAGGAGAACAATGAGAGACGCCGTTTCCGGCGTTGAAGGAAGACTAAACAGAGAGATCAGGTCTTACAAGGCGTTTCTTCTGTTCATGGATGTTCACAAGGAGCTCTACAACATCGTGAGAGAGTCGGAATTTGTGCAGCCGGAGACAGGCCGCTTCTACTATGAAAGACTCCTCACATCATACATAAGTTCGCTTGAAGAGGCCAGATTCAAGAATGAGATTAGACAGATTGACTCGCGAGATCTTGGAGTCTTCTTGATGGGGATCGGACACTTCATGGGTCTGGATCTTCTCTTTAGGAATGAAAAGGAATACGAGAAATGGGACGAGCATCTGATAGAACTTGCTTCGCTAATGGCAAAAGGGTACGGAGGTGCTTTTAGTTGAATTGGAAGGATGAATATAAGAAGAAGAGAATTAGCATAGAAGAAGGCCTCAGGAACGTAAGATCTGGTACAAAAATCGTGACCAGCATGGCCGCTATGGAAGCTCGGGGTCTTCTTGAAAATCTCCACAGGGTTGATGGTGTCGAAAACGTAGCAGTAGCAACTTGTTTGAACATTGGCGAGTACCCCTTCTTTGTTAACAGAGAGTACGAAGGAAGATTCCTTAATGAATCATGGTTCCACTCGACGGGTGCTAGGAAGGCAGTTAGCAACGGACTGAGGACTGTAACCTACATTCCGAATAATCTACATACTGCTGGCGTGGAACGTATTATGGCCAACAAACCCGACATATTCTGGGGAGTCGCATCTCCCATGGACAAGAATGGTTACATGACGGTTTCCCTTTCTACCGTTTACGAGAGGGACATGGTTGAGAACGCGAAAATGGTGATCCTGGAAGTAAACGACAGGGCTCCAAGAACCCATGGGGACACACATGTTCACATAAGCGAAGTTGACTATGTGATAGAGAACAGTTTTGATATTCCTGAGCTTCCCGATACCGAACCCTCGGAGACGGAGATGCGAATTGGCGAGCATATATCGTCATTAGTTGTAGATGGCGCCACTCTGCAGATCGGAATCGGCGGTATTCCAAATGCCGTTGCCAAGTTGATGGAAGACAAGCATGAACTTGGAATACATACCGAAATGTTCACGGAGTCCATGATTCATCTCTTCGAAAAGGGAGCGATAACGAATTCGAGAAAGAGTCTCTGGAAAGGAAAGTTCATTGCTACTTTCGCCCTTGGAACGAAGAGAATGTACTCCTTTGTGGAAGACAATCCTGGGGTTCTTTTGCTTAGAGGGAGCTATGTGAACGATCCTTACGTCGTTGCGCAAAACGATAACATGGTATCCATAAATACTGCCATATCCGTTGATCTAACAGGACAGGTGTGTTCGGAAGCAATCGGAACAAGGCACTATAGTGGCACAGGAGGACAGCTTGATACTCACAGAGGGGCCTCTATGGCGAAGAACGGAAAGGGGATAATTGCTCTGAGGTCCACCGCCAAGAAGGGAACCGTTTCCACAATCGTTCCTCTTCTCCCTCTGGGTTCTCCGGTAACTGTGCCTAGGCAGGATACTGATTATGTTGTCACTGAGTTTGGAATCGCGAGGTTAAAGGGTCTAAATGTCTTCCAGAGAGTAGAGTCTTTGCTTAACATCTCTCATCCCGATTTTAGATCTGAGTTAAGAAAACAGGCCAGCGAGGTTGGATTGATTTAGGAGGTTTTTGATGAAGAAGGTCTTCATAGTTGGTGCAAAGAGAACAGCAATAGGTACTTTCGGAGGGGCTTTGAAAGATGTTCCGGCGGTCGAGCTTGGTGTTACTGCATCAAGGGCTGCGATAGAACAATCAGAGGTAGACCCCAAGAACATCGAAGAAACCATAATGGGTTGCATATTGACTGCCAATCAAGGTATGGGACCGGGAAGGCAGGTCTCAATCGGAGCAGGCGTACCTATCGAGAGTCCCGGATATCTAGTGAACATGCTATGCGGATCCGGAATGAAATCGACGATGATCGGGGCCCAGGATATCCTTACGGGCGAAGCCGATCTGGTCTTGACAGGTGGTATGGAGAACATGTCTATAGCCCCTTACATGCTGGACAAGGCAAGGTTTGGTTACAGAATGGGCAGCGGCTCCATAACGGATCACATGATAAGAGATGGGCTAACGGATGTTTTTAACGATTATCACATGGGCGTTACTGCGGAAAATCTCGCAGCAAAATACAGCATAAGCAGACAGGAGCAAGACGAATTTGCACTTGAAAGCCAGAAGAGGGCAAAAGAAGCAATCTCCGCAGGAAAGTTCAAGGATGAAATCATTCCCGTTGTCATAAAGCATAGAAAGGGAGACATTGTATTCGATACCGATGAGCATCCTAGAGATACAAGCATGGAGATTTTGGCGAAGCTGAGACCTGCATTCAAGAAGGATGGTTCAGTAACGGCAGGGAATTCATCGGGAATCAATGACGGTGCAAGTGCAACCGTCCTGGCAAGTGAAGAAGCAGTAACGAAGTACGGGCTTAAACCGATTGCAGAGATAGTCTCATTTGCTCAGGCGGGAGTCGATCCAGCATATATGGGATACGGTCCTGTTCCAGCCGTTGAAAAGGCTCTCAATAAAGCTGCGATGAACATCAAGGATGTAGGGCTTATCGAGCTCAATGAGGCTTTCGCTTCTCAGGCGCTTTCCGTGATTAGAGGACTTATGGAGATCTACGGAGTCACAAAGGAATGGCTGATTGAAAGAACCAATGTTAATGGAGGTGCAATTGCTCTTGGTCATCCCATTGGAGCCTCAGGGAACAGAATCATCGTTACGCTCGTCCACGAAATGGAGAAGAGAGATCTCGAATTCGGGCTTGCTTCCCTTTGCATCGGCGGAGGAATGGGAACCGCAGTAGTTGTCAGGAGAGTCTAATTTCTGAATCACAGGTAATGCCGCTTTTTGGGAAAGAGTTTTCTTGTTCCAACGTTCTTTTGAAATCATCTGGAGTACAACCTACGTAGGAGGTGGGAAAGTGAAAAAGGTATTTTTGGTTCTACTTATGGCTGCTGTAACTTCACTAATCGTTTTTGCAGCTACTCCGATCAAGATCGGTGCTGTTCTTCCCTTGGGTGACATCACCGGAGATCAGGCTGCAAAGGCAATGAGACTTGCAGTAAGTGAAATCAACGCAGAAGGCGGTTTACTAGGACGACCTCTGGAGTTGATAGTAATTGATGACGAAATGACGCCGGAGAAGGGTGCGGCAGCGATCTCCAGGCTTGCTACCGTTGATAGAGTGGACTTTTTTGTCGGTGGTATGAGCACTGGAGTTCACTTCGCGCAGATTCCTGTTATGAAGAGCTTCCAGAAGGTCACAATCTGGATAGGTGCTGCCGGTTCGCAATGTGAGGTTGCAGTCGGTCCGGACGCAGACTGGTATTTCCATCTGCATCCATGGGATTATCAGCAGGGAGCCAGCTACGGCCAGGGTTGGACGGATCTGGCCGAAGCCTATCCTGATATTGAGATCAACAAAGTCTTCCTGGCGTATGAAGAAGGAGCTTTCGGCACCGGTTCTCATGAAGCATATTTGGTCCTTCAGGCACTGGCTGCAGAAGGCCAGGGAGCTTGGGCAGAAGTCATGAGCGACTACATGGGAGTTTCGTTCAAGAGTGCTGCACTTGGCGGAGGAGATTACCGAGCGATGCTTCAGCAGGCGAAGAAATATGACCCGGATCTTTTCGTTTGGGCGGGTTATGACGCGGATGCTCTTCCAATGCTCCAGCAGGCAAAGGAAGTCGGGTTCTCACCAAAGTTCTTTGTTGGAGCACCTCCAGGATGGCCGGCACATTTCGGCGACTCTCCCCTGGCAGAAGGAGTTACCCTATACGGAATGTGGGCTCCAACGATCAACAGAATCAGCCCCGTAGCCGAGCACTTCTGGAATGCCTACATTGAGATGTTCAAGGAAGAGCCGGCAACTTACTTTGCTCCTCTCGGTTACACTAACATTTACTTCCTTGCAGAAGGAATCAAGGCTGCAGGTACTATTGAGAAGTCTGCGCTTATCAAGGCCCTGGAGCAGGTGGAATATGCGTCTCCAATCGGTGATGTCTTGAAGATTGCGCCAAGTAACGTCATAAAGCACCAGGGCTTCACTGCTCAGAAGATACTTCAGTGGCAGGGTGGCGAACAGCACGTAATATGGCCTCTAGAGTTAAAGACAGCTGAACCTGAATATCCATTCCCTTCCTGGGATGGGAGATAGTCTGATTTAGGTCGGGCAGCAATGCCCGACCTTATTATCTGAAAAAGTTGCTACCAGGGTGGTGAAAGACTTGGAAAAGATCTCTTTCTTGAGAAAGCATAGAGGCATTTTGATACTTGTCGCGATACTTGTGGTTGTCGCGGTCTGGAGGCCGCTAGCCGCGATTTATGGCGTTCAGAGAGGTAGTCTTTATGCACTGATAGGGCTTCCTCTGGCTCTAACTCTCGGAGTAGTCGGAATAATGAACCTTGCCCACGGCGATTTGCTATCGCTGGGAACTTATATTGTTTATCTATTTGCAGTCAATACCGGTATGGATCCTCTTGTTTCGATAATCCCCGCGTTTTTCCTGCTATTCATTCTAGGAGTTGTTATCTATAAGCTTACGGTAACCAGGGTTCTTAAAGCAGGACACCTTAACCAGCTGCTTCTCACTTTCGGGATATCGATGATAGTTCTGGAACTCATGAAGGTTATCTGGACTACCCGGCCAAGAAGCGTCTATGTTGACTATTCTTCGTCCTCAACGACGATTGCCGGCGTTAGATTCGGTACTTACGAGTTGCTTTACGTTGTGTTAGCGTTTGCAGTGCTAATCGCTCTTCAACTCTTTCTAAAAAAGACAAGATTAGGGCAGGCTACCTTTGCAGTCGGTCAGAATCCTCGCGGAGCAAAGATTGTAGGGATAAACACCGATTTCGTCTATCTCTTTGTTTTTGGTTTATCGGTCGCCATACTTGGTATTGCAGCAGGGGTAATGGTGCCGAGATTTGCAATCTTTCCTTCTGTGGGCGCGGCATTCACTATGAAATCATTCAGTCTAGTTGCAATGGCAGGTCTCGGTAACCTAACCGGGATTCTGATAAGTGGTATTGTTCTAGGAGTGGGAGAGGCAATCGTTCAATCGATTCCCGGATATGCCGGTTGGTCTGACATCGTGTTCTTTGGAGTACTGATAGCAGTTATCATGATTAGATCCTTAAGGAGGCAATCACTATGAAGATTATTAAACCGATTCTCCTTCTGATTGTTCTCGCAGCGGCTGTGATGCTGCCACTGCTCACGGAAGCATACTTCATAAGTGTTGCCATAACGATACTTACGTTCATGACTCTTGCATTAAGCTGGGACATGATGTTACGAACGGGTCAATTGTCATTTGGCACAGCAGGCTTCTTTGGTCTGGGAGGATACGCAGGAATCATCGCTGCAGCTGATCTTGGAGTTGATCCTATCACAGGAATCATAATCGGTGGACTTGTCGCCGGAGTTGTATCTCTGGTTCTGGGTATGGCAATCCTCAGACTTAGAGGTCTTTACTTCGCTATTACTACAATGGCTCTAGCGAGCGTTTTTATGGTCATCATAAGGAACCTTCACAAGATCTCGGGTGGTCCGAGCGGTAAAGTCGTTTTGAGCACCCTCTTCAACTACGATTCCAACAAGGTCTACTGGTTTATGCTGGGTGTTGCCTTGATTACAATAGTAATTTCAGAAGTATTCCAAAGAACCAGAATACACTTCGCCATTGACTCTATCAGGGCGGATGAGACCGTTGCTAAATCTCACGGAGTGAACATATACAAGTATTTGATATTCGTCTTTGTTGTAACTTCGATGATTCAGGGTGTGGTCGGCGCGACTTACGCTCTGCAGTACGGCTTCGTTTTCCCCGAGAGCAGCTTTTCGGCTCATTATCTTCTCTTGCCGATAGCGATGGCCCTGGTTGGGGGAATCTACTCAACAATAGGTTCAGTAATTGGAGCGATAATTCTTGGGCTATCCTCTGAGTATCTTAAACTGATCATGCCGTACGGCCACCTGATAATCTACGGTGTGATTATTGTTGTGGTAGTCCTCTTCTTACCCAACGGTGTATATGGCGCAATCAAAGATGTTCTTGGTTTCAGAAAACGCCGTCTGGAGGAACGATAACATGAGTATACTCAAAGTTGAAAAAGTAACTAAGCGCTTTGGCGGGCTTGTAGCTGTAGATGATGTCACAATGGAGATTCGGCAGGGCGAGATTCTAGGGCTAATAGGTCCCAATGGCGCAGGAAAGACAACGCTTACAAATGTGATATCGGGACTACATACTGTGAGTGAAGGCAGAATATTCTTTGATGGTACGGATATTACTTTTCTGCCTACTCACAAGAGATGCCATTTGGGTATAGCCAGAACTTTCCAGATTGCGCGCCCCCTTAAGAATCTCACCGTAGCTGAAAATGTTATGGTTGGTGGGCTGTTCGGAAACGGAGAAAAGCTAAAGGATGGTCGAAAGAGCGCGATTAAGCTTTGCGAAACGATCGGTCTTGCTAAACCTAATGAAGTCCTTGATAAGATAACTGTCTTGGATATCAAGAAGATCGAAATCGCCAGAGCTATGGCAACAAAGCCAAAGCTTCTTTTTCTAGACGAGGTTATGTCGGGTTTGAATATGGATGAAACCAGAGAGATGATAGACACTGTAAGAAAGATTAGAGATACAGGTGTGACAATCTGCATAATAGAGCACGTCATGAGTGTAATTAGAGAGATTACTGAGAGAGTTATTGTGCTAGACAGAGGAGCAATTATCGCTGAAGGTCCATATAGTGAGGTTTCACAGCAACACAACGTGATCACCGCTTATTTGGGGGAGGATGCCTGATGCTTGAAGTCAAGAACGTAAACGTCTCATACGGGAGAATTCAGGTTGTAACGGACTTCTCTTTTTCGGTTGGAGAAGAAGCCGTTGGACTTTTCGGCCCCAATGGAGCGGGAAAGACCACCCTGATAAACTCAATCATTGGTTTGGTTAAACCTACGAGCGGAGAAATACTGTTTGAAGGGGAATCTCTCATCCCGTACGAAACCCATACGATAATAAGAAAAGGTATATCTGTAGTGCCTCAGGACGGTGAGCTCTTTCCTATTATGAACGTTCTCGAGAACCTGAAGATTGGAGCTGCCTACATCAAGGAGGCGAGAGATAGAATTGAAGAGAGGCTTGATTTTGTATTCAAGATCTTTCCGATTCTTAAGGAACGCGCTTATCAGCTGGCGGGAACTATGAGCGGAGGTCAGCAGAGAATGCTTGCAGTGGGCCGTGCTCTGATGGCGGTTCCTAGACTTCTGATTCTAGATGAGCCTTCAGTGGGACTCCAACCTTCTCTGGTTTCAGAGCTCTTTGAGAAACTCTTAGCCATAAAATCTGAAGGAGTCTCTATGATTCTCTCTGAGCAAAACGTTAGGCAGGGTCTGAAAGTAATCGACCGGGGTTACGTCATAGAGAACGGAACTCTTGCAATCGAGAGTACTGCGGAAGACCTTATGCATAATGAATATGTCAAGCGCTCTTATCTTGGTTTGTAGGGTAGACTAAGAGGCTTCTTAGAAGTGATTTGAAATGCGAGAGAAGCAGTTGGCAGTGGTTCTGATGACCTACCTGGTCTTCATGACAATCGGTTTTGAGAGAAATGCTTTTGCGCTGGAAGTTGGTGAAAGTGCTTCGATTGTGTTCAAAGATGTTAATACGAAAGATAATGATCGAGAAACCAACTTGCTAGACGGGAGGGAGTTATTCATGAAGAGGCAGATTGCTAAGAAGTACGTTAAAGTTGTCGACAAGAAGATCTTCTATCTTGAAACCGTGGATTCTGAAGGAATTCCAGTGGTCTTTGTCCATGGAAACTTCGCCTCGAGCAAATGGTTCGAGCCTTCTCTAGAGATTCTTCCGCGGAGATTCAAAGGTTATGCAATTGACTTGCCGAATTTCGGAAGGTCGGATAGGCTTGAAGAAGTAAGTATTGAAGATTACGCGAACTATGTTATTGATTTCATACTTGAGATGAAAGTTGACCGAGTAGTATTAGTCGGTCACTCTTTAGGTGGAGCGGTTGCTCAGAGCGTGGTTGTGAAGAGACCCGATCTGATCGACCGGGTTGTTCTTGTCGATCCGGCTCCGCCTGACGGACTTACTACACCTGAAGAGGCCTATCCATATCTTGAGATGTATAAGGGCAACAGAGACCTCCTGAAGAAGGCTCTTGTTGGGGTTATGCCGACAAGAGCGGAGGACGAGTTTCTAGAGGCTCTGGTTGAAGAGGCGCTCCTGATGGACGGAAGGTGTTTTGTCGAAAATGCCAGGGCTCTTGACAGATACGATTTTACTCAAGAGCTAAAAGGGACCGAAGTTCCCTTTCTGATCATCGTGGGAAAGCTAGATCAGATAATCTCAGAAGAGATGGCGAGGAAATTTGAAAGAGTCATTAGGAATGTGCAAGTAAAGGTCCTTGAAGAGTATGGACACAGTATTATCGTTGAGAACACTGAGCTGTTTATGGACTTGTTCATTGATTTCGTTGGTAAATGAATCTCTTTCAAATGATTACGGGGCCTCTGGCCCCGTTTGTTTGGAGTGTAAGTTCATAATCGATATTCATTCGGTCTTTTCCTTGAGTAGTCTGTCTAGTCTATCGCTGGCCAATCTCTTAATTTCGTCGGCCCTAACGGTGTATTTCACATGTTCACCATCATAGACACTCTCCAAAAGCCTTCACTTCTTCAGTTTTTCGAGGTGGTTGCTTAGATCTCCGGCGGAGATCTTCAGTTTCTTTGCAAGCCTAACTGGACGATGTGGTTCTCTGCTCACTTCTCTCAAAATAGCAAGTCTCTCCTTGCTGGCAAGTGCGTCAGAAAAATCTATACACTCCAACGCTCGTCTTTTTCTCTGAATGGTACTTCTATTCTGTCATAGCCAAGAATGAAAAGATACCTGTCTTTATTGATCATCAAACTTGCCTGGTCGAGACCAACCAAGAAAAGGAGAGACACTTAGTTCTAGAGTAGTGACTGTTTCAAGAACATCAAAAAGACTGACGACATTTTGACTCTCAAGGTATGATGTTCCATCATCTTCAACATGTCTTTCGAGCAATCTCAGATATTTCCGGTTAGATTTCCTTACATCATTCCTGATCTTATTGAAAACATTTTCAGGAACCATTCAAATAGATATAAGAGATCCTCTTTTGTCTGAGACGGGTTTTCAAGCAGTTCAAGGAGATTTGCTTTCTGAACAGATGATAAAATCGCGCTCTCAGTTATGAAAAGTAGCATCTCCTTCTCGTCTACGGTTTCTCTATCAACTCTTCAAACTGAGAATCATCTCTTTCTTTTATGTCCGAACCGAATCAAGTCCTG